>JAUIBH010000016.1 GCA_030427985.1 Bacteroidia bacterium
CAAGAATGCATCATGCTCTTAAAAAAGCCATCCTTTTCACTTGATTTGACATTTTTTGACCAATTATACGTGTTACATGCCCATCAACACATAATTTTAAGAAGCATAAACAGAATAATCCTAAATTTGATATACCTATTATTGTTATATGCTAGAAGCGGTTATTGTAGATGATGAAATCAAGGCGCTCCAAAGTTTAAGCTGGGAACTGACCAACTTGAGTGATGAGGTGGACATTATTGCATCGTTCACCGATGCACACGAGGCCTTGGATTATCTGGAGCAAAACACTCCAGACTGTCTGTTTTTGGATATTGAAATGCCTGCCATGGACGGTTTTCAGTTCATTAAAAACTTAAAGAACAAGGATTTTCCCGTGGTCATTACAACCGCATATAACCAATATGCCCTACAGGCCTTAAAGAATGAGGCCATAGACTATCTGCTCAAACCTATTGATACGGATGATCTGGAACTGACCATTGCCAAAATAAAAAAGTACAATGCCAAGAATTTGACCGTTGATCGGTTAGAAAAAATATTATTGAATTTTAATGCGGAATCCCACAGCAAAAAAATTACAATAAATACAGATGGTAAATTGGTCTTCCTAAATAGTGATGATATTCTTTATGCGGAATCTGATGGAAACTATAGCACCATTTTCTTGGCCGATGGCCAAAAAATATTACTCACAAAAAAATTGAAGGAAGTAAACACCCTTTTGCCAGACAATAGCTTTTTTAGGATACACAACTCCTATATCATCAACCTGAACAAAATAAAGGAATTCCTAAAGACCGATGGATATGTTGTGTTGGAATCCAACCATAAAATCCCAGTCTCTAGGCAAAAAAAATCCGATTTTTTGGATATGTTATAACGTCCCAATATACCTGTGCTTAAGATTGAGTCCACACACATCAACAACCTAGGTCCACTGCGAAAGGCATTCTTATGCCCACTTTTTGTATTGTTTGGAGTTTACATAGCCTTGGCCCAAGAGATACCGGATGATTTTAAGGAAAAGGCCGCCCGATTGGTTGAATTGATGCCCAAGACCTATCTCTCCCTGGACACCGAACTCAAGGAAGAAAAGCAGGACACCACCTTATTGCGCTATTTTGCCAATCTGGCCAGAGAAAACAGCTATTTGGAGGGAGAAGCTTACGCCTTAGACCAAATTGGAACAAAATACAGGAACATTTCCCAATTTAAAAAGGCCGCCGACCTTCATGAAAGAGCCCTTGAACTTTCGGAAAGGGCAAACAACACAGAACTAAAGGTACTAAGTTTGAACATGCTCGGGGTGGTCTACCGGCGTACCGATGCCATTAAAACCGCATTGGACTACAACCAACAAGCCCTTGAAATTGCGGAACAGGTCGAAAACCCTTCGCACCACATTAAACGAAGCATCAATGTGTCCTTGAACAGTATTGGAAATCTGTATCAAACCCTGGAACAGTACGATCTGGCCATAATGCAGTTTAAAAGAGCCCTAAAGTTGGAAGAGGAACTGGGCAACAAACTGGGGCTTGCCATCAACCACCAAAATATTGGGGATTGTCTGGAGCAAAAGGGGGACTTGGAAGGCGCTTTGGAAAACTACCGGAAATCGTTGGCCTACAATGAAGAAATTGGTTCAGATTATGGGCGGGTCATCTGTAAGAACAGCTTGGCCAAGGTCTATTTAAAACAAGATATGCCCTATGCCGCATTGGTTTTGTTGGAACCCCTGCACAAAGAATCCAAAGAAATAGGCGATTTTTTTATTACCTCATCCATTTTTATAAATACCGGTTGGGCGTATACCAAAGTGAATGAATTTGATAAGGCAAAAACCTTTATCGAAGAAGGATTGGAAATGGCGCAAAACCACAACATGCCCAGTAATGTGGTTCTCGGTTACCAAAAGCTGTCCGACCTACAACGGAAAAGGGGCAATTTTGAGGAAGCCTACACCTATTTTAAAAAAGCCTCAGAATCTGAAAAGGAAATCTCCAGCGCCACCAATTTAAGGTACATGAACGATGTTATTGTACGGTATGAGGCGGAGAAAAAGAACAACCAAATCTCTGTTCTGGCCAAAGAAAATGAGATTGTTCGCCTACGCTTGAAGAAAAACCAAACCACCTTGTTGGTCAGTGCTTTGATTGTGGGATTGGTAGCCTCCATTCTCTATATTTTGTACCGGCAGTACCAGAACAAGAATGAAAAAAGGGTACTTTCCTTGGAACAGAACATGCTCCGTAGCCAAATGAACCCCCATTTTTTGTTCAATTCATTGAACTCCATTAAGCTGTACATCATCAACAATGAGCAAAAAAATGCGGTTCACTATCTGAACAAATTCTCTAAACTGGTCCGGAAAATCTTGGAAGCTTCTTCGCAACGGGAAATTACCCTGGCCGAAGAATTGGAGACCGTAGAATTGTATATGAACATTGAGAACATCCGGTTCTCCAATGAAATTGATTTTAAAATCACTGTGGATGAAAATCTTTGTCCATCCAACATTAAAATTCCTTCTCTGGCCTTACAGCCGTTTCTGGAAAACTCGCTTTGGCATGGACTTTCCCCAAAGGAGGGCAAAAAGATGATCCATTTGAACGTGAAACGCAAGAACCAGAACCATGTTTCCATTGAGATTGAGGACAATGGGGTGGGCAGGGGAGCCGCCGAAGCCAATAAAGAAAATAGGGTGCTAAAACGTAAATCGGTGGGTATCCGAATTACCAAAGAGCGTTTGGCCAATTTCTCTAAAGACTACCAAAATAAATTTGATGTAGATATTGTGGACCTGTTCAATACAGATGGTAGCCCAAAGGGGACCAGGGTCATTTTGGACATTCCTACGATTTAGCATGGCCCTGCGCCACTTCCTCCAATTCATCATACCATTTCTTTCCGAATTTCCGAATAAGGGCGTCCTTCACAAACTTATAAATGGGCACTTTTAGTTCTTTTCCCAAACTACAAGCGGGGTCACATATTTCCCATTTATGGTAGTTTACCGCGGTAAACTCAGTATATTCCCGAGTGCGGACAGGATACAGGTGGCAAGAAACGGGCTTTGCCCACTTGGTCGCCCCATCTTCATAAGCCGCTTCAATGCCACATTTGGCAATTCCATCCTCTGAAAAAATAACGTAGGCACACTCACTGTTCTTCACCAAAGGTGTTTCCCATTCACCGTCATCGCCCTTTACAAAAGTGCCCTGTTCTTCAATGGCTTTGATACCCTCAGGCCTTAAATAAGGTTTTACCTTATCATAAATATGTATCAAAATATCCGTTTCTGAATCCTCCACAGGGGCGCCATACTCCCCGCCAACACAACAAGCTCCTTTGCATGCATTTAGGTTGCACACAAAATCGTTTTCCAGAATCTCTTCGGATACTATGGTTTTACCAATCTGAAACATCTGTTTCCTTTCTTTTGGGACAAAGGTAATTCAAAACAAAAAAATTGATGTTTTCCCAACATTTAATGTCATCCAAAAGTTGTTTTAAGACGTACATTTGCAGACCAAAAAAATAACGCTATGAATTTTAATTTTAAGGAGATCGCAACGGCCAGTATGATTCTTTTTGCCGTGATCGATATTGTGGGCAGCATTCCCATAATTATATCCCTGCGTAGCAAAGTGGGCCATATACAGTCTGAAAAAGCTTCCATTGTGGCAGCTTGTATTATGGTGGCTTTTCTTTTTGTTGGGGAAAGGATTCTTTCTCTCATTGGTATTGATGTAAATTCCTTTGCCGTGGCAGGTTCTTTTATCATTTTCTTCTTGGCCATTGAAATGATCCTGGGCATTACCTTATATAAAGACGATGTGCCGGAGAGTGCCTCCATTGTTCCCATAGCCTTCCCTCTTATTGCCGGAGCAGGGACGATGACCTCACTTTTGGCCCTTCGGGCAGAATATCACGTGGAAAACATCATCGTTGCCATTGTCCTAAACATTATCTTTGTGTACATCGTTCTTAAATCCAGCGCAAAAATTGAGCGGGTTTTGGGTAAAAATGGCCTTAACATCATTAGAAAGGTATTTGGTGTTATATTATTGGCCATTGCCGTAAAGCTTTTTGCGGCCAACATCAACCAGCTTTTTCAGCACGGAATTTAATCCTTATTATGAGCAAGACATTCAGTATTATCCTTATTATTTTGGCTTTGGGCCTTATTGCCTACAATGTAACCTTGGTAGATTTTGAAAATCCTTTTCAGGGAGATAGCACCGTTGCCCTAATAGGAATTGTGGCCTCGTTGTGCGCCATTGTGCTTTTACTGATTTTTATGACCTCAAAAAAAATACAGAATAAACTGAACAAGGATTAATTGTGCATTCCTATAATACCTTCTGAAGACCGTTCAATGACAGCGGTGTCAATATCCTTTACTTTTTTGAGCATGGAATCGTATTCGCCCTTGATCTGGGCAGATAGGTTGGGCGAGAACAATTGTTCGGCAATGTTCGCTTTTATGAACGCCTTTATCTTGTCCTCTTGGGCATAAAAGTCGAGTTTGATCTTACGGTTCAGCACAAATTCAATAAAATCATCAAAAAGGATATCATCTACCCGGTATTCATCCAAAAACTGATTTCGGGTGTAGTCAGCATATCGGGTTCGGTCTTCTTCCAAATGTTCAAAAACAAATCGGGAGAAGAATTGATAGGTGTCGTCCATACTTTCAATGGCCTCTTCTTCATTACTGCCAATGGGCACAAATACATCGGGAATAATTCCACCACCACCATAGACCACTTTTCCTTTGGGCGTTGTAAATTTTAGGGAATCTGCCACTTTAATGCTATCCGCAGAAATGAGCTCGCCACTTACATAGCGCTCCATGAATTTCTGATAGTAATCCCGACTCCCATTTTTATATGACTTTTGAATGGAACGGCCCGTTGGGGTGTAATATCTGGAGACCGTCAGCCGTACTGCAGAACCATCGCCTAAGTCCATTTCGCGTTGAACAAGACCTTTTCCAAAGGAACGTCTGCCCACAATGGTACCGATATCATTATCTTGAAGGGCTCCAGCAATAATTTCACTGGCCGAAGCGGAGCGTTCATTGATCAGAACATAGACCGGTTTGTTTTCAAAATCGCCTTTGCTTGTGGCGTATGCTTTTTTGATTCTACCTTTTTTGTTTTTGGTGAATAAAATCAGTTTATCATCCTCCAAGAACTCATCCGCCAATTTTTCAGCAATGCCCAAATAGCCGCCGGGATTATCACGAAGGTCCAACACCAATTTTTCAGCTCCCCTTATTTTGAGCTTTTTAAGGGCATCTTTAAATTCATCAAAAGTGGATTCGGCAAAGCGATTGATTTTGATGTACCCCATATCCTTGGTAAGCATATAATAGGCATCCACACTTTTAATGGGTATATGATCCCGAATGACGGTAATGTCCAAAATCTTGTTTTCGGACTTTCGGAATACTTTTAAGTCGACCTTGGTGCCCACCTTTCCCTTTAATTTGGAAACCAAATCATCATTGGGAATTCTTCGGCCAAACAACGTATCACTGTTTGCTGAAAGTATGCGGTCTCCCGGTTTTATGCCACTGATGTAGCTGGGGCCATTTTTTATGGTTCTAATAACCGTGATGGTATCTTTGTATTTGTAGAAGCTTACCCCAATACCCACAAAATCGCCCTTCATACTTTCAGAGACTTCTTCCATTTCACTCTTAGGAATATAGACGGAATGAGGATCCAGTTTTCCCAAAATATTGTTCACTGTAACATCTACGATGCTATCGGTATCAATATCATCTACATATTCATAGTCGATATAATCAATAAGTCGGTTGAGTTTATCTTTTTTGGAATTGGTGGAAAACAGCTTTTCCGGGCTGTCATTAAAGTGAAGCTTCCCTCCTATAAAAATCCCGATCGCTACGGCAAGAGCCAGCAAAGTGGGCCAAATATATCCTTTAATTTTCTTCATAATAGCAATGGTTTTTTTAGACCATTTCTTCCAAAACGGGCAAATGAACGGTCTCTACGCCTGCGCGCTCCAGGAACTTCAATCCTGAATCGTCTTTGTAGGCCGTTTGATATACCACACGTTTTATGCCAGCTTGATGTACCAGCTTGCTACATTCCCTGCACGGGGATAAGGTGATGTACAACGTGGACCCTTCACAAGACTGTGTGGAGGAGGCCACTTTTAAAATGGCATTGGCCTCGGCATGGAGCACGTACCATTTGGTGTACCCTTCATCATCCTCGCAAAAATTTTCAAATCCAGTGGGGGTACCATTATAACCGTCGGAAATAATCATTCGGTCTTTGACGATGATGGCCCCAACCTGTCTTCTTTTGCAATAGGAGAGTTTGCCCCATTCTTGGGCCATTCGTAGATACGCTTTATCGTATTTTTCTTGTTTACTCTCCTTCATATAGCATTAAATCAGCAGATAATTAATAAATATACCTGCTTTGGAAGACCCTCACAACCTTATTCGATTAATTTTAACGATGGTCCTAGTTTGGAAACGTTGCAATAAGCAAGGGTATTGTAATACAAATGATCAAAATAGAGGTCACTGCAATAAAAATGGGTCTTTTTACTTTTAACAGGTCCAACATTATAAAAGCCAAAGTCAAAATTATCAAGATAATGGTCACCTGTGAAAGTTCTATTCCTGCCGCGAAGCCAAACAAAGGTGTAATTTTATCTTCCTCTTCCGCCATCAACATCTTAAAGTAGTTTGAAAAGCCAAAACCATGGATCAATCCAAAAAAAGCAGTAGCAAGAACGTGCAGGTACAATCCCACCTGCATAGCCTCTCGGAGCACATAAGCAAAATTCAAAAGGGCTGTCAACAAAATAGTTACTGGAATCAAGAATTCAATGAGTGCGACATCCACTGTAAAAACCTCATAGACAGACAGGGCCAATGAAGCACAATGGGCAATAGTGAATATGGTGGCCAAAATTACAACACGCTTCCAATTCTTGAAGGTAAACGGAACGGCCAAAGCCGATAAAAATAGGATATGGTCATAGGCCCCAAAATCCAGCACATGGTTCAATCCCAGTTTGATGTAAAACAAAAACTCTTGCATCCTGTGTATTGTTTATGGTTTTAATTGAAACACACAATCCACCAACTCCTAACTCCTAACTCCTAACTCCTAACTCCTAACTCCTAACTCCTAACTCCTAACTCCTAACTCCTAACAAACCTATGAAATACCCCTTTCTTTTTGAATGGTCTCATAAGCCTTTTGCACCTCCTTGAATTTCTCCTCAGCCCCTTTACGGATGGCTTCATTTTGTGTGACCACACGATCGGGATGGTATTTTTTGGCCATATTTCTATAAGCCTTCTTCACTTCTTCATCCGTTGCATTTTTTTCAATTTCCAAAATCTTATAGGAATTGTCCGCAGACTTGATGAACATCGCCATGATGCTGTCAAAATCATGCCTTCCTACCCGTAAATATCCGGCAATTTCCCTCAACTTGCTAAGTTCGGACTTACTAACTTGCCCATCGGCCTGGGCTATCCCAAACAAAAAGTGCAACATTTGCAAGCGAACCTCATAGCGGGTACGCTGCACCATATATTCACAAATACGTTGGGTAGAAATTTCCCGCTTTTTAATAACGTCATTGAACGTCCTAAAAATGGCATTGGCCTTTTCCTTCCCGTAGGTGCTCAAGAAGTACTGTCGCACATAATCCAACTCGCGTTGGTTCACCTGTCCATCTGCTTTGATGATGATGGAACAAAGCGAAAGTAGATTCAGTTCAAAATCGGCTGGAGAAACCCTTTGACGGGTATAATCTTGAAAAACAGTTTTTGGGCCACTTCCTGAACCACCAAGATTGTCCAAAAAACTCCCTACAATGAATCCCAAAATGGCACCTGGAAACCGAAATAAAAAATAGCCGAGAAAGGCGGCCACCCATTTAATCATCCTTCAAAAAATTTAAAGTCCAAATATAGGGCTTTGCAGAGGAAACTATACCATAAGCAATGTTAAGGGCCATGGTAAAAACCCAACAATACCGTATCTTTGTAATCGAATTAAAAAGAAGCCTATGTATCCTGAAGAATTGGTAAAACCTATGCGTGCAGACTTGGCCACCGCCGGGTTTGAAGAACTATATACAAGTGAAGCCGTTGAAAATGCCCTGAAACAAGATGGAACCACGTTGGTTGTGGTCAACTCTGTTTGTGGATGTGCTGCTGCCAACGCAAGACCAGCGGCCAAGCTGAGTCTACAAAACAGCAAAAAACCAGACCATTTGGTTACCGTATTTGCCGGAGTGGACACTGATGCAGTGAACACAGCACGAAACCATATGGTGCCTTTCCCACCATCATCACCAAGCATGGCCCTCTTTAAAGATGGTGAATTGGTACATATGATCGAAAGACACCACATTGAAGGTAGGCCTGCGGAACTCATCGCGGAAAACCTAATGGAAGCGTATAACGAGTTCTGTTAATCCTTCTTCCATTTAAAAAATTAAGCCACCCTAAAGGGTGGTTTTTTGTTTTTAGGGCTAAAAAAACTTGATGATGCATTATTTTAGTCCCCGATTTCATCCACATAAACCAACAAAATTGTGAGCATGCAAAAGTTGCTTTCCTATCCCTTAACCGTACTTTTTTTCATCTGCTTTGGACTCGTGCTGGTTATTTTTCATCCCATTCAATGGTTTTGTTTGAAGGTGTTTGGGTATGATGCGCACAAACGCAGTGTTTCCATCCTAAATTGGTTTATTATGCGATGCACCAATGTGTTGGGTACCCGGTATTCGTTTGAAAATCAGCAAAGCATTCCTACGGACAGGCCTTTGATCATCGTTACCAATCACCAGAGCATGTACGATATTCCGCCTTTGATTTGGTATATGCGAAAGTACCATCCGAAGTTTGTGAGCAAGATTGAATTAGGGAAAGGCATTCCCAGTGTATCCTTTAACTTGCGAAACAGTGGTTCTGCTTTGATAGATCGAAAAGACCCCAAACAAAGTATTGCTGAGCTCCAAAAACTGGGCAAATATATTGAATTGAACAAACGCAGTGCCGTTATTTTTCCCGAAGGTACCCGCAGCCGGAACGGAGTTCCCAAACCGTTCCGCACCACAGGGTTAAAGGTATTGATGAAAAAAGCCCCTTCAGCACTCATTGTGCCCATCAGTATAAATAATTCCTGGAAGCTGTTGCGCTATGGTAAATTTCCCATGGGATTGGGCAACCATCTCAAATTCACCGTTCATCCTCCAATAGAAATTAAAGGTAATGCAGAAGAATTGATTGCAAAAGTTGAACAACAAATTGTATCCGGTATATCTAGTACTTCATGAATAAAACCCAATTGATACAAAACACTATCAATTTTGTAAAGGAGAACCTTCAAAATGCTGAAGGTGGCCACGATTGGTTTCATGTTGAACGGGTTTTTAACACCACAAAATTGATTTCGCAACATGAAGAGGTGGATTCACTGGTAGTGGAATTGGCTGCACTTTTACACGATATTGCCGACCCCAAATTTCATGGTGGTGACGAAGCTGTAGGGCCCAATATGGCCAAGAAATTTCTCAAGTCCCAACACGTGGATAAAATCATTATTGATCATGTGGTGAACATTATCCAACACATGTCATTCAAGAACAGTTTGGACAATGGCTCTCCAACTTTTTCATCAAAAGAACTGCGAGTGGTGCAAGACGCAGACCGATTGGATGCAATCGGTGCCATTGGCATTGCTAGAGCCTTTAACTATGGTGGCTTCAAAAACAGAGCAATGTATGACCCAAATATTCCTCCCAATCTTCATATGACCAAGGAGGAGTACAAAAAATCACAAGCGCCGACCATCAACCATTTTTATGAAAAATTGCTGCTGCTCAAAGACAAAATGAATACCGCAACGGGTAAAAAATTGGCTCAAGAACGACATCAGTTTATGCTCCGTTTTCTGAATCAATTTTACAACGAATGGAATGGAATAGGTTTTGATCTCTGACGGTTTTTTGTATCTTGAGGGGCTATTCAAATCAAACAACATGCAAAGAAGAAAATTCATTAAAAACGCGGCGGCGGCATCAGCTGCTTTTTCCATTGTACCAAGCCACGTTTTGGGAAAAACCCATGTTCCTCCGAGTGACACCTTATATGTAGGTGCATTTGGCGTAGGGGGTAGAGGTAATGGTGTAGTTACAGGACTCCACGAAACGGGCAAGGTTAAATTCGTATCATTTTGCGATGTAGATGACCGCCGTGCCCAACCCACCTACGAACTTTTTCCCGATGTTAAACGATACAAAGATTTTAGAAAAGTCTTCGATGCACACCTAAACGACATAGATACCATAATGGTGGCCACTCCCGATCATACACATGCCACCATTGCGCTACCTTTTATGCGAGAGAAAAAGCATGCTTATGTGGAAAAGCCTTTGACGCATAATATCTATGAGGCACGATTGATGACCAAAGTTGCCCAAGAAAATGGAATTGTCACCCAAATGGGGAACCAAGGTGCTTCCAGTGATGGCAGTCGGATTGCCCGGGAATGGGTAGAGTCTGGAATTATTGGAAAAGTGCACACCATAGACTGTTGGACCAACCGACCTGTATGGCCGCAAGGTGTCCCTATTCCTGTCAAGAAAGAAAGAGTCCCTAGGGAACTGGATTGGGATACTTGGTTGGGGCCTGCCGCAATGCGGGATTACAATGCAGCCTATTTGCCTTTCAAGTGGCGGGGTTGGTGGGATTTTGGCACTGGCGCTTTGGGCGATATGGGATGCCATATCATGGAAACTCCCTTTAGCGTTCTTGATTTGGGCTATCCAACAGAGGCTGAAGCCAGCTGCACAACCGTTTGGGTTGGAGACTTTGTAGAGGCCGATTATAGCCCTTCCTGCCCACCATCATCAAAAATCCATTTAAAGTTTGAACATGAAGAACATGGGGACATCTCCCTTAACTGGTACGATGGTGGAATTAAACCTGATCTCCCAGATGAACTAAAAGATGGTGAAATGGTTGGAAACAATGATGGCGGAACCATAATGTATGGGGAAAAAGGCACATTGGTTTGCGATACCTATTCCCAAAATGCGCGCTTATTGCCTTCAGACTTGATGGATCTTTACAAGACCCCAGCTCCCAAATATCCTAGAATTCCTGGTGGAATGGGTGGTCATATTGCCAATTTTGTGGATGGCTGTTTAAATGGAACGCCAACCTCATCCAATTTTGCCAAGGCTGGCCGATTGACCGAAACCGTGCTCATGGGCAATTTGGCTGTTAAATCCTATCAATACAAAGTATTGAAGGAAGGCAAAAAAGTGGGGGACTGGGACCCTTTTGAATATCCTGGCAGAAGAAAACTGTTCTGGGATGGTGACAATATGAAAATTACCAACTACGATAAAGCCAATGAATGGGTTACCCGTGAATATCGTGAAGGTTGGGAATTAACCTAATAATCATTATTTAAATTAATGACTGGCATTTAGAGTATTAAACCTTTATATTCGCCAGCCTTAGAATTAAAATCAATTATGAAAAGAGCAATCTTACTGCTATTTGTTATAGCAACTCTATTCAGCTGCAAGCAAAAAACACAGCAATCGAATGAAGTTGCCATGGAGCCCAAAGGTGCGGACAACATTGCCTACCAATGGAGCGAAATGGCCATTACCGCCACAGCAAACGATACTGAAATGTTTAAACCAAGACCTACCATTACGTCTAGGTTCTTAGGATTGATTTTTGTTTCAATTTTTGATGCTTGGTCCCGGTACGATGAAAAAGCGATTCCCGTTTACCTTGATGGCGTGGAAAGACGCCCATCGGATGAGCAGACACTCAAAAACAAGGAAATTGCCATTAGCTATGCCGCCTACAGGGCCATGAACGAATATTATTATTCAGACAAGGAGCTTTTCACCAATTTCATGGTTGAATTGGGCCTTGACCCCAACAACGAATCATTGGACCCAACTACCCCTGAAGGTATTGGAAACTTGGCTGCAAAAGCGGTCATTGAAGCCAGAAAGGGCGACGGTGCCAACCAATATGGTGAGGAAGAAGGTTCCAATGGTGAGCCCTATTTTGACTACACGGGTTACGAACCTGTCAATCCGGTTGATAAAAACATTGATCCCGATCGCTGGCAACCCAAGTATTTTTCTGATGGAAAAGGAGGTAAATTCGCTCCAGGATGTCTCACCCCATTTTGGGACAAGGTAAAACCGATTTCCATGAAGTCTGGAGACCAATTCCGTCCAGGCCCTCCTCCAAAAGTAGGTTCCGAACAAATGGAAAAAGAAGTTCAAGAAGTAATTGACCTTCAGGCCAATCTTACCGATGAGCAAAAAGCCTTGGTGGAGTTTATGCGAGATGGACCCCAGTCCGTTCAACAGGCCGGACACTGGTTGAAGTTTGCGCAAGATGTCTCCATACGGGATAACCATACCTTGGATGAAGATGTAAAAATGTTTTTCTATAACCAAGTCGTTGCCATGGATGCGTTCATTGCCTCTTGGGATTCCAAAATGTACTATGATTCTGCAAGACCCTATGCCTTGGTACATGAATATTATGACCAACAAAAAATTAAGGCTTGGGGCGGCGTTGGTAAAGGAATGATGGAAATGGATGGCAACCAATGGCGTCCGTACTCACCAGACACCTTTTTATGCCCGCCTTTCCCGAGTTATACCTCAGGACACAGTACCATTAGTGGTGGATGTGCCGAAGCCTTAAAACTTTGGACCGGTAGCGATGAGTTTGGATCGGAAGTGGAACTGGTTGCAGGTGCCATGACCGAACCTGACAATTTGGGTGACACCGTAACCTTAAAATTCCCAACGTTTACCAAAACAGCGGAAATGGCCGGAATATCTAGGGTTTTGGGTGGGTATCACATTCAATCTGATAATATAGCCGGTTTGGAACTGGGTCGTGATGTGGCCCACGAAGCATGGAAGTTCTATAAGAAGCATATAGGAGAAGAAGAACAGATGTAACGCTCACCTTAGTTGAGGCTCATCTTCTTTTGGTAATGCCTTTTAACCAGTTCATTTTCGCTGAGGGCAATGGCCTTTTTTAGGGCTGCTTGTTGTTTTTCAGGCCGATTCAACTTTGATTGAAGCTCTGCCTTAATGGCATGGTATAACCCCTGATTCTCAAAACTCCTCCGTTTTCCAAGTGCTTCCAGCTCTGCAAGACCTTTTTTGGCTCCGTGGAGTTTGGCAAAAGGGATGATTCTATTCAAGGCCACCATTGGTGAGTAATAGAGTTTCAATTGCACATCATATAAATAAAGGATGCCATTCCAATCAGTTTCTGCAAAACTCTTGGCAATGCTATGATAGTAGGAACGTGCCGCTTCCAAATGATAATCTGAAGGCGTACGGTCCAAAGTCCCGGCATTTTCCAAATGCCTAATTCCAATGGAGATTAAATCTTGATTGTACTTGGAGCGGTCATGATATTCCAAGGTCACCAATTCATTCGCTTCGTCCAATCTGGCATCAAACCTTGACGCATGAAAGCACATTAACGCAATCAACGCATTTAAGTTGGGATGTTGGCAATATTTGTTCTCTTGAAGTAAAAGTGCCAACCGTAAGGCTTCATAGCAGATGTCTCTTTTTATGATCTGTGAACCGGAAGTGGCCGCATATCCCCCCGTAAATAACAGGTATATCACCCGCAAAACTTGAAATAGTCTGGATTGCAATCCCATTTGAACGGGAATTTTCAGTAATTGTACTTCTTCCCTGAACTTTTTCTTGGCTCTGGTAAAAGACTTGGCGACAGTTTCTTCTTTTTTCAACAAAGCCTCTGCCAATTCAGTATTGCTGAAGCCTCCAATCAGCTTTAAACTCAAAATGATTTGATACTCTTGGGATAAAGCTGGATGACAGCAAGCAAAAATCATTTTTAACTGACTATCAGAAATAGATTGATCCAAGGAAGGTTCCACAGAATGTTCTCCATCACTTTTTGAAAGCAGTTCCTCGACCTCTCTGTACTCAACTTTCTTCTCCCTTCGCAATAGATCAATCATCCTATTGCTCGCTACCCGATAGAGCCACGCGGTTGGGTTGTCCGGAATGGATTGATATGCCCAAACCTGCATGGCCTTGATGAAGGTGTCCTGGGTAGCGTCCTCAATTTGTTCCAAATAAGATGTCCCGAATTTATGCGTCAATACGGCCACCACCTTTCCATATTCCGTGCGAAAAAGATGCTCAATGGTGTTCTGATGGTCTTTTGACATAGCTAATAAAGCAAAAAGCCCGATGTCCCATCAGGCTTTTTATAATAATTCCAATGTTTAATGTTCCAAGGAGAGGATTTCCCGTACCTCCACAAAAGCTCCCTCATAATCAAATATGGGGCATCCTTTGGAGATTTCAACCGCCTCATCAATGTTCTTGGCTGAAACAATGAGATAGCCCCCCACCATCTCAGCTCCTTCGGCAAAAGGGCCGTTTGTCACCACCTCTCCTCGTTTATGAACTACTTTGCCATCTTTTTCCAAAGGAAGCCCATCCAAAAGTTTTCCTTCTTCTTTAAGTCCTCCCATCCATTCTCCCCACACCTGCATATGGGCCTGTTGTTGTTCTTTTGATAGTTTGGCATAAGCTTCATCGCCACCCCTGAACAAATACAAAAAATTACTCATAAGTTTAGATTTTAGGTCCACACACAGTGAACGGTTATACGTTGTTTTCATCTATAAGACGAAAGATGGAAACTGAATTGGACAACCCCTATAAATTTATCTAAAATAATCGCATTTGACCATTTTTATATTGCTCATGCAAATCATGATTTAAATATGGAAAAACCTTATCCTTAAAGTAAAGTTGTTTTGCCAGTTTAGCCATATCATGGATTTGTGAAGCTATCTTCCCCTCCCCTCTACTTCGAATTTCAAAACGACTGTCGTTTATGGTTCCTCCATGGCAATCTTGAATGAGATGTAGTACTTTTTCCGCTCTATCGGGCATAGCCCTTTTAATCCAATCGGTAAAAATTTGGCCAATGGCGCCATTAAGTCGAACAACAGTAAACCCAAATGAAAGCGCACCATACTCCGAAACCGTTTTGGCCAATTTCAACAATTCATGGCTGTTAATGCCTGGAATCATGGGGGCCAACATGGCATTGACAGGAATGTTGTTCTCTGAAAGTACCTTGATAGCCTGCAATCTTTTTTGAAGAGAAGCCGTTCGCGGTTCCAACTTTCGTCTGGTTTTTTCGGATAAGGAAGTGATTGAAATATTCACCCCGACCAATTGTTGCGCATTCAACTCCTTTAAAATATCCAAATCACGGAGAATAAGCGAGTTTTTGGTGATGATACCCACAGGGTGCCTATATTTTAGGAACACTTCCAAGCATTTACGAGTAATTTCAAACTTCTTTTCCGCAGGTTGGTAGCAATCGGTGTTCCCTGAAAGCACTATAGTCTCTGCCTTCCAAGTTTTGTGCTTGATCTTGGCCGCCAGCAATTCAGGGGCCGCTTTTTTCACCAAAATTTTTCGTTCAAAATCAAGTCCAGCACTGTAGCCCCAATATTCATGGGCATTACGGGCATAGCAATAGATACAGCCATGTTCACAACCTTGGTAGGGGTTCATGGAATACCCCATACCCACATCTGGGCTATCTACTTTATTGACAATGGTTTTAGGAAAAATTGGAATGTATTGGGTTTTGTTGTTCTCAGCCTCCTCACCTTCCAAGCGGCAGAATTCCAAAAAATCCTCACGCATCTCATATACGTGCTTCAGAAACTTGTTGGGTGTGTTTTGCTGCGCACCCCTTCCTTTGAGAAATTCTTTGGGTTCCATAAAATTGGATTTATTCCAAATTTAGGGATTAAATCCAATTTTAGATTCTCAAAAACTGTTTTTAACGTTTAGGAAAGCTTAATTAAAATCCACTTTGACCAACTGCTTTTTGCTGCCCCTTTTGGCATAAAAAAGCATGTTGTCATTCAGCTCATTCTTTAAGGGTTTGGATACCATTAATGGTAATCGAGCTTCTTGTGAGTCTATTATTTTTTCGTAATCCATTTTCCCATTTTCATCCAGTGAGATTAAGAATACATTACGGTTTCGGCTAAACCCTTGTTTAAAAATCAACCGTTCATTATTAATCAGCTGTGGACTTTCGGCGGCAGTACAGATAAAGAAATAGGTTTTACCATCCTTACAATACGAACTATAGGAGGCATAGGCACCATCGCCTCGCGTTACTTCAGTCTTATTAATGTTTCGGGCCCATTCCATGTTACCGTTGGCATCAAGTTTAACGCTTACGATGTCGTTGTAGTGGTACCGTTCAATCTTAACACGTTGCCCCGCTCCAGTAACCTCAAGTCCAGAGGTAACAAAGTATTCCTCTGCGTTAAAAAAGATGTCTTTCTCTGGAGTGACCTCAACACCTTTAAAAACCAAATTTTTGATTTCCTTATCTCCTTCCCTACCAAATTTATCGTCCATAAATTGTTCAGAAAAAGGATTGTATTTTGTTGCATTCACCTCCAAAGTGGTTGGGTCTACATCATAATAAGCGATGCCATTGTAACGATTGTCCTTTCTATCGGCATAAAATCCCGTACAGACCAGGCTGTTTTCTATAATAATGGGATATAATGCCTCTGGATACTTTCCTGGGTCTACAAAAGACTGTGTTGTGCTTCCATTTTGGGAAACTTTGACCAACTCGTATTGAAATTTGCGTTCATCCACCCTAAAACGTCTCTTTTTAAAATAGGCTTTCCCCACAATGTAGACCGTTTGTAGGTCCTTGCTGATGGCTACATTTTCAAAAGCATAGTTTTTCTCCTCAATCTCACCTGAAAAGTCGTATTCAAACTTTTTATGTAACGCCGTATCGTACAGGTGAATAATGTGCTTGTTGCTTTTTCCTTTTTTATGATGGGTACTAATAATGAATCCTGTTTTGTCTTCATTAAAAAGAACCGCGGTGGTAAACCCTTTGGAAAAATTTCGATTATAAAAGTTTTTGCCAGCAGGGTCATCAACTTCCTCAGAAGCGATGGAAAGTAATTTCTCGGTCCTAAAATTAAAGTCAATTATTGGACTGGTATGCACTAAATATTCATATTCCCCACGATTACGGTTGTAATTGAGAAACAACAGGTTCAACTGGCCATTTTTAAGGAAGCCGTCCACAAAATCCAAGCCTTTAAGCTTATAGTTGTATTCGGAAACCAGTTCCAAATCCTTGTTGTAATGCTCTATAAGGTAGCCCTTGGGCCTTAATACAAGGCCTTGGTAGTAGGCCCTTACCAAAATGTACCCACCCGTACCATCTTCATCCAAGGTCAATAGGTTAGAATACCGATACCGGTCATGGAACTTTTCACCAAAATCATACGAAACGGGCATATTTTGGGCGCCCGAAATTATTCCGATAAGTAGGAAACAAAGTAGAACAAACTGTTTTTTCATTGGGACTGGCTTAATTAAGCCAATGGTCATGAACCAGGAAAGTCTGCCTTGCGTTTTTCTAAAAAGGCCGATGTTCCTTCCTTGAAATCATCGGTGCCAAAACAGTGGCCAAAGGCATCAATTTCCACGGCATAGCCATCAGCATCATACTTAAAACCAGCATTTACTGCTTTTATTGCCTGTTTTATGGCTACAGTGGAATTATTCGATATCCTGCTAGCTATTTTAACACAGAGGGGCAATAATTCTTCTGGAGATACCACATGATTTACCAATCCATAGGCAAAGGCTTTATCCGCATCAATCATATTTGCGGTCATAATCATTTCCATGGCTCTTCCTTTGCCAATAAGCTGAGGTAGACGCTGTGTTCCTCCGTAGCCGGGGATAACACCCAAGGAAACTTCAGGAAGTCCCATGCGCGCATTGCTGCTCGCCACCCGAAAATGGCAGGCCATGGCCAATTCTAAACCTCCACCCAAGGCAAAACCATTAATGGCTGCGATAACCGGTGTGGTAAGGCTTTCTATTAAGTTAAAGAGGTTTTTTTGGCCCATGGCCGACAGTTGTCGACCTTCCTTGACCGAAAAATGGGCAAACTCAGAAATATCAGCTCCTGCCACAAAGGATTTTTGGCCGCTTCCCGTAATGATGATCACTTTGGTTTCATCATCCTCATTTAATTCCTTGAAGGCCACATGAAGCTCATCAATCGTTTTTTTATTGAGGGCATTCATTTTCTCAGGCCGATCAATAGTGATGGTGGCAATGTTACTTTCCTCTTCTATGTAAATGTTTTCGTAGTCCATGTGTACTTTTTTTGACAGATTTTAAGGTTGTCTCTATTCTTTTGGAAATCGTATGGTGAACACGGTTCCCTTTCCTTCTTTAGAAGTAAAAGTAATAGTTCCGCCATAGTTTTCCACGATGTTTTTTACCATACCAAGCCCAAGACCCGTACCACTTGATTTTGTGGTAAACTTGGGCTCAAACACCCGGTGCTTGAACTCGTCTGAAATTCCAATTCCATTGTCCGCTACCGAAATTTTAACTTGTTCTCCTTCTGTAGCCACAGTGACCAGAATACGTGGAGATTCTACTTCGGGAACGGCTTGTATGGCGTTTTTCACCAAGTTTGTAATTACACGGATAAGCTGGGTTCGGTCCAACTTGGCAATAATTTCTTCTTCATCGGCAATGAAATGGATGTAATCTTCATTGAAAATTTCCAAGGCCAGTTTTACAATTTTTACCACGTTCAAGGTCTCGTTCTGCTGTGCAGGCATGTTGGCAAAACTTGAGAAGGCCGTGGCAATGTTGCTCATGGTATCTATTTGCTGTATCAAGGTCTTTGAAAATTCTTTCATCTTAGTCTGGACGGCAGGGTCAGAGGGGTCAAATTTGCGTTCAAAATTTTGAACAGTTAACCGCAGTGGGGTCAATGGGTTTTTAATTTCATGGGCAACCTGTTTGGCCATCTCCCGCCAAGCTTGTTCACGTTCGCTTCGGGCCAATTTTACCGCACTTTCCTCCAACTCATCAATCATTCGGTTGTAGGAATCGACCAATTTTCCAATTTCCTCGCTGGGGTTTTTAATATAAATCTTTTCATTTTGCAGGGTCAGGTTCGTCCGATTCATCTTATCGGAAACTGTCTGCAACGAACGGGTAATATATTTTGATATGAAATACGCCAAAAGAATGGCTGAGAGCAACATGACCAGATACACGCCCCCCAATCGCATTAAAAACTCCTTTAGCTCATGGTTGTTAAAGGAGTTGTCCTCAAAATAAGGAAGGTTCATAATGCCAATGGGCTTAAACTTTGGGTCGTTGATATAGGTGTACGAAGCTTGGTAGTTATCCCCGGCGGCATGTTGTTCCTCCACATACCGTTTCTCTCCACTATCCCTCAGAAAATTGAGCACATTTGCATCTAAACAATTGGAAATGGAATCGGCCTCAAAACTGGGTCGTGAGCTTTTGATCAGATTTCCATCAAGATCATAGATATTGAAATTGACATTCTGAACATCAGCAATCTTATAGATCTCATCTTTAAAAATAAGACCCAGATTTTCCGCGGTCACGGGATAGGTAGTCTCCCTAAGCGTGTACGAAATACTTTGGATAACCTGTTCCTCTTTCCGCTCCAAACGGTTCTCATGGTAATCCCTTGCTTGTTCGTTGTATTGATAAATGGTTACTCCTGCAATTAATACGGAAGCAATGACCACCAACAGAATCATGGTGAAAAAAATCCGGGATCGTAAAGAGAGTTTACTGAGCAAGCCTACCTGATTTGAGATAAAATTACACAATTATCAAGCCAAATGGGACACAGGAGCAAGTTCAAGTTCAAATCTCAAGTTCAACAATAATTTAACTGAACTTGCGCTTGAGCTTGACACTTGAACTTTTTACGCATCCGGATTCTTATCCTGTATGCGTTTGTACAGTCGAATGCCCAACATCAATAAAATGGCCAATACCCCTATTCCAATAATACCATAGATCCAATTGAACGCATTCTTGAGAATCACCAAAAACACAACGGCAAACAGAATGAGTGTGGCCACTTCATTCCATATCCGCATATACCTGGAGGTGTAATTGACCTCATCACGCTGCAATTGTTTGAATATTTGGTGGCACTTCAAATGGTACCCGAACAAAAGCACTACAAAGGCGAGTTTAACGTGCATCCAAGGTTGTTGCAACCATCCGGGCATCAAAATCAACAACCATACCGCAAATATCGTACACAAAATCGCCGAGGGCCACGTGATGATGTACCACAACCGTTTGGTCATCAATTTCAATTGCGCACTGAGGATTTCTTTATCCGGTGATGGTTTTTGGGTTGCCTCAATATGGTAAATGAACAGCCTGGGAATGTAGAACAACCCTGCAAACCAAGTTACCACAAAAATCAAATGCAACGATTTAATATACGCGTACAGCAATACTCTCTATTTTAAAATTCTACAGCCTGATAGCCCCGATGCCATTTTCCCAAAGCTTTTTGTTATAATTGGGAATGTCGGTGTTCATCAAAGTTAGGGCACGTTGCCGTAATCCCATCCATTGAGCATCCAATTCCTTTTTTCTATCCTTTGAAGGTTGATTGATTTTGGGCAATGCACTGTTGCTATGGTTTGCCATGAACAAATATTCGGCGGTAAACTTGTTGGGAAAGTTCTCCACATCGTCATAGGCCTGCGATTTTCGCTGCACCATATCTTCATCCCATGCCTTAAGCTTAGCCAAAAGTGTCTTCCCTTCCTCTTTAAGGGATTCATTTTCCAAGTCCTCCAAAAGTTTCTTCAATTGTCCCTGAACTTTGAACAATGTATTTACTTTTTGGTGCATATCGGTGAGATTCGCTTCCACCTCGGTCATAAAGGCATCGTGCTCTTTGTAATTTTCCGGTGTTACATCCACGTTTGGAGTAGGCACAATAGCACCTTGAACGGTGACTGTTTCCCCTTCAACTTTTAGACGAATGGTATAGGTTCCGGGAGGGACTTTATGTCCCGTAAAATCTGCTTCAATATATACATTTGGAATTCCAGGGACAATTGGGGTCTTCAAATCCCAAACAAAACGGTTCAATCCTTTATCAGTTCCCAAAACCGGTGCGGGAGGTGCACCCCCTCCATGATGTGGGACATATTCCTCATCTTTTTTGGAGGTAAAGCTGCGCACTACTTTTCCTTGATTGTTCAAAATGTCCATGGTGATTTCCGTACTGTCCATCGCCTTGGGCAAGTTATAGTAGATCACCATACCATTGGCCGGGTTTACCCCTTCATAAGGATGGGTTCCTTTAATCTCGCTTGAACTGCTGTTGAGTGGACTCCCCCAAAAACCATAAACGGCATTTTCGGGTGAAAAAAGTTTCAACGCATTTGTATTTGCATTGGAAGTGTATTGTGACAGTGTAGTGATATTATCAAGAATCCAAAAGGAGCGCCCAGATGTGGCCACAATCAAATCCCCTTTATGCACCCTCAAATCAGTGATAGGCGTTTTGGGTAAATTCAATTGCAAGGGCTCCCAATTTTTACCATCGTTCCAAGAAATATAAAGCCCTTTTTCCGTACCTGCATAAAGAAGACCTTTGCGTTCCTGATCTTCGCGAACCACTCGGGTAAATGAACCATAGGGAATTCCAGCACTGATATTCGTCCACGTTTTTCCATAATCCGTGCTCTTGTACAAAGCAGGGGTATGGTCATTGAATTTATAACGAGTTGTAGCAATATACACCGTGGCAGGGTCGTGTGGCGATACCTCAATAGCATTGACCAGGCACTCCTGTAATCCTTTTGGGGTGATATTTTCCCAAGTCTCACCTCCATTTTTAGTCACATGGACCAAACCATCATCACTTCCTGTGTACAAAACCCCTTTTTCATGAGGCGATTCAATGATGTAAGCTAAAGTGCCGTAGTTTTCAGCGCCTACGGCCTCATTGGTATAAGGCCCGCCTCCTTTTCCCTGAAGCGCATCTTGGTCACGAGTAAGGTCGGGGGAGATTTCCTCCCAAGTCATTCCATTATCTCTGGTACGAAGTACCAACTGTGCGCCGTGATAAAACGTTCCGGGTTCGTGTTTGGACCAGATGATGGGCGCATTCCAGTTGTAGAGGTATTTCATGTCGCGTGCATCGCGACCCAAATATTGAATGGGTGCTGCCATGACATTGGTGGACATTTTCGATTCCATATCCAACAATTCAATAGTTCCCAAATAACTGCCACCCATCACATAGCGTGGATTATCCGGGTCGAAGCCTAAAAAGGCACTTTCGCCACCTGCGGAATAATGCCAATCTTCTTGATTGATGCTCCATCGCCCTACAGAAAGACTTGCAATTTTAACCGAAGTGTTATCCTGCTGTCCTCCATAAATATTGTATGGGAAAAGGTTATCGGTATTGATGCGGTAAAATTGTGCTGTGGGCATATTTTCTTGAAGTGTCCAGTTCTCACCATAATTGAAGGTGATGGTGGCCCCGCCATCATCGGCCATGACCATGTTTTTGGAATCCTTCGGATTGATCCAAAGATCATGGGTGTCCCCGTGCGGCACCTCAATGGTCTCCCATGTTTTTCCACCGTCTTCAGACCGAAACATTTCAGCACTCAACACATAGACAGTATCCTCATCATTGGGGTCTGCAAATACTTCAATATAATACCAAGCACGTTGCACCAAACGATTATCGCCGCTAACCATACTCCAGGTTTTTCCAGCGTCGTTGGACACAAAAAGCCCGCCTTTATCCGCATTGGAATCGCTTTCAATCAGCGCATATACCTTATTGGAATTGGCAGGGCTGACAGCAATCCCCATTTTTCCTTTTTCTTTGGGAAGCCCTTCGGTCATTTCGGTCCATGTATCGCCTCCATCAGAACTTTTGTAGAGTCCACTGCCTTCCCCTCCACTGATTACGATATTGGGTTTACGTTGATGTTCCCACATAGCGGCGTACAATACCAAAGGATTTTGGGCATCCATGGACAGTTCCACAGCTCCAGTACCTTCATCCACAAAAAGAATGTTCTCCCAAGTCTTGCCCCCATCGGTGGAGCGATACACGCCTCGTTCCTTATTGGGTCCGTACAGTGCCCCTTGGGCAGCGACATACACAATATCTGGGTTGGTTGGGTGAATAACGATTCGGGAAATATGCTGTGTTTTTTCCAAGCCGAGTTTGATCCAGGTCTTACCCGCGTCATTGGATTTGTACACTCCATCTCCGTAGGAGGTCATCACCCCTCGAGGTGCATGCTCTCCCATACCACAATAGATGATGTTCGGACTTGATTCCGACACAGCCACCGCTCCTACGGAGCCCATTTCAAAAAAGCCATCGGAAATGTTGTCCCAACGTTGTCCGGCATTGGTGGTTTTCCAAAGTCCTCCTCCAGTGGTGCCCATGTAATAGGTCAATGGGTCACCCACTACACCACTTGCCGTTACGGAACGCCCACCCCGAAACGGGCCGATATTCCTAAACTTCATGGGTTTAAAATACTCGTTTGCGGTCTGGGAAAAGGCCAAAGTTCCGCAGAGTGCACACAGTAGAAAGAATCCTTTTTTCATGATTGAAACCATTTAACCTTAATCCTCAATACTCAAATACTCCAATCCCAAACTGTTGAACTCATCATTGAATGCTTGGATTTCTTCATCTACTAAAGCGTCAAAAGCCGTCAATTGGGTTCTTATTTTGCCAGAAAGCTCATTTTTCACCGCGATGTCTTGTTCCGTTGGCGGAAAATCGTCAATAGAAACCAAACTGTTCAAATGCGCCAATTTGTTCGTCAAACGAATGGGGAAGTTCAAAGGGTCTTGGTTACTTCGGTTCTTGGTTTGATAGAGTGCCTTTTCAATCTCACCGAATTCTTCTTTCATCTTTTTGGCTTTTTCCACCAAAGCCTTGGTAGCTTCATTGTCTTTGTACTTTTTGATGAATTCGTCCAATTTACCATTGATATTCCTGATTTTTTGAATGGACTTGTGCGCTTTGTCAACAGTTTCATTGATATCTGAAATGAAATCGAACTGTTTTTGCATATCCCCCACAGAGACCTCAGCTCTTGGATCAGGAAGAATTTTAAAGTCTTGGGATTGATTGCTTCCATTTACATTCAAATGGACTTTATAGGAACCGGGAACCGCTTTGGCTCCATCCAAATTGGCCCACCATAAAATCATTCCATCCAATAGTTTGGCACCTTTGCCACGGGTATCCCAAATGTGGGTGTTCCCTCCTTTTTTCACGGTCAGTTTTTTGTCCTTTTCGGCTGCTTTGTTGCTGTACGAAGCCAAGGTATCCCCAGACATCGACGTGTACGTAAGTACAATACTATCCTTTTCAGCAACATCCTTAAGGTAAAAATGGGTCACCACACCATTGGGATGGTTTTGACCTTCGGTAAGTGAAGGCTTTTGCGCCGCCGTTCCTTTGGTACGATAGCTATCTTTTGGATGGTACAAAATGGCATCTGCCGATTTTTTAGCCGCATCCAACTGGTGCAAAACGGTTAGGTCGTCTATGATGTACAAGCTTCTACCCTGAGTGGCCACAATCAAATTATCATCTTTAATGGCCAAATCGGTAATAGGAACAATGGGCAAATTCATCTGGAACTTTTCCCAGCTTTGTCCATCGTTGAAAGAAATGTACATCCCTGTTTCCGTTCCGGCATACAACAATCCTTTTCTTTTAGGATCCTCACGCACCACTCTTGTAAAATGCTCATCTTCGATACCGTTGGTAATCTTGGTCCATGTTTTTCCGTAATCGGTGGTCTTGTACAAATAGGGGGCGAAATCACCCAATTTGTATCGCGTAGCGGCAACATAACAGGTGCCTTCATCAAAAGCGGAAGGTTCCACACTGTTGATCATGTTCCACTCGGGCATATTGGGTGGGGTAACATTTTCCCAAGTTTCTCCGCCATCCTTGGTCACATGGATTAAACCATCATCACTACCTACCCAAAGCAAGCCTTCTTTTAAAGGGCTTTCGTTAGCGGCGAAAATGGTGCAGTAGTATTCCACACTGGTATTATCTTGAGTAATGGGTCCTCCACTGGACACCAACTTTGTTGGATCGTTTCGGGTCAAGTCATCACTGAGCAATTCCCAACTCTGACCTTCATTGGTGCTCATGTGCACATGGTTGGAGAAGGTATACAACTTTTTTGGGTCATGTTTACTGAAAATGATGGGGAAATTCCATTGAAAACGGTATTTCATCCCTTCAGCGCCATAGCCCATTGGGTTGTCTGGCCAAACATTAATACCTCTTACCGTATTGGTTTCATGATTGACCCTGGTCAAAAATCCGCCATAACTTCCTCCATAAACGATATCATCATTGGCAGGGTCTACTGCAATATGTGCTGATTCACCTCCGGCGGTTTCTTCCCAATCATCCTCTCCGATGGAGCCATCATCACTCCTGTGGTTGATACGCAAGGTTGAATTATCCTGTTGGGCCACATAAATGCGATAGGGAAAAGCATTGTCTGTAGTGACACGATAAAATTGTGCTGTGGGCTGATTGTAATAGGTGCTCCAGGTTTCACCACCATCATAACTGATTTGGGCACCACCATCATCTCCCATGATCATGCGTTGCGAATTTTCAGGAGCAATCCATAAATCATGGTGGTCGCCGTGTGGAGCATTGAAGGTGCTGAACGTTTTTCCGCCATCGGTACTTTTGTGATACGCAACGTTAAGGACATACACCACATCTTCATCTTCGGTATCCGCATAGACACGGGTATAGTACCATGCACGCTGACGGATTTTGCGTTCCTCATTGACCAAGGTCCATTTTTTTCCGCCATCTTCAGAGCGATATAAGCCTCCTTTTTCCTTGTTTTCCACAATGGCCCAAACCCTGTTACTATTTTTGGGTGAAACGGATACCCCGATGATACCCAAGGTGTCTTTTGGGAAACCTTCATTCTTTGAAATTTCGGTCCAAGTTTCACCACTGTCAGTACTTTTCCAAAGTGCGGAGCCATCACCTCCACTACTTAAACTATAGGGGGTTCGTTGTACCCTCCAGGTGGCTGCATATAAAATTCTGGGGTTATTGGGGTCAAATGTCAGGTCTACCGCTCCTGCTTGGTCGTTTACAAAAAGTACCTGTTTCCATGACTTTCCACCATCGGTACTTTTATAGACCCCTCTTTCCTTGGTGGGTTTGTAGATGTCACCAAGAACTGCGGCATAAACGGTGTTATAATCGGTTGGATGCACCCGTATTCTGGGTACGTGTCTGCTTTTCTCAAGTCCAGCTTCCTGCCAAGTGGCTCCGCCATCCTCGGTTTTCCAAACCCCATAGCCACTGGATACGTTTCCGCGAACAGTCACCTCTCCTCCACCAACATAAATGACATTGGGGTCGCTTTGTGCTACTTCAACAGCACCGATACTTCCGCCAAAATAACCATCGGAAATATTACTCCAAGTACGACCTCCGTTGGTGGTTTTCCAAACACCACCACCAGTGGCTCCAAAATAGAACAAGTTGGGTTCTCCGGGTACTCCGGTCACTGCTGCGGAACGTCCGCCACGAAACGGACCTATTTGTCTATATTCCAAGCTGGAATAAAGCTCTTTTGGATATTCGGGAGCGGTTTGGGTTTTCTTTTTTCGTTGGGATTGAACTGGGGCAATGCATAATGCTGCGGTAAGCACAAGCATACCGATTTTGAGAAAGCTAGTCTTCATTTTTAAAGTGTTGAATTAGTCGGCCTTAAATGTAATGAAAATGGGAGAAAAAAGATTATCAATATTTTGTACTTTAATCACCCAGTAAAATATTTGTACCATACCATGCAAAATTATTTGAAGCTCCTAATCCTTGTCATTGCCCTTGCAACTGCCTGTAAAAACAAGCCTAAAAATGAAGATGGCCCTAAAATGGCCGAAACGCCCGAAAAGGTCACTTCAGAATGGAAGTATCTTTTTGATGGAACCAGTTTAGAAGGTTGGCGTGGTTACAATATGGATTCGCTTCCTCCAGGATGGACCATAAAGGACAGTACGCTCACTTTTGACACTGAATTGGGTCTGGAACAGGATTATACCGGCGGAAAGGACATTCTCTACGGAGCGGAGGAGTTTGACAATTTTGAGCTCTACTTGGAATGGAAAATCCCCGAAGGTGGAAACAGTGGTATTCTGTACCATGTGAAGGAGGGTTATGATGGCCCTCCGGAAGTAGCTCCAGAATATCAGCTTATTGATGATGAAAACTATGCCAATATCCATAATCTCGTAGGATATAACTCCCAATTTGGTGCAGAGCACCCTGAGTTGCTTCAAGATTGGCAGAAAACAGGAGCGGATTATGCCATGCACGTAGCTGATGAATCCCAAAAACAACTGAATCCGGTAATGGAGTGGAACTCTTCCAAAATCGTTTTTACCCCTGAAAAAGTAGAGCACTGGCTCAATGGCAAAAAATTATTGGAATTTGTGCCTTGGTCCGAAGATTGGAATGCCAAAAAGAATTCCGGGAAATGGGACAATGCCCCGGATTATGGCAAGTTCAAAACAGGGTATATTGCCCTGCAGGACCACTCCAGCCCCATATGGTTCCGCAATATTAAAATCAAAAAACTATAACTGACTAACAACAAAGCATGAACAAACGAGAGTTTATCAAAAAAAGCAGTGTCGGCGTTTTGGGCTTGGCATTGGCACCATCACTATTGAAAAATTTAGCCCCACAGCAGAAACTTCGCACAGCCCACATTGGTGTGGGGAATATGGGAAATGAAGACCTTAAGGCTATTTCTTCGCACCCACAGGTGGACGTAACAGCTCTGTGTGATGTGGATGCCATCAATCTTTCCGCGGCCCATAAACTACATCCCGGTGCACGAGTGTTTTTTGATTACCGAGCCATGCTCGAGGAAATGGGCGATGAAATCGATGCCGTGATTGTATCGACCCCTGACCATACCCATGCCCCTGCTTCTTTGATGGCCATGGAGATGAACAAACCCGTATATTGCCAAAAACCATTGACGCATTATGTCTCCGAGTCCAGAGCCATGAAAAAGATGGCTGCGGATAAAGGCCTGGTGACCCAAATGGGGATTCAAGTACACTCGTTTTACGATTACAAATTGGCTACACTTTTGATTCAATCTGGGATCATTGGAAAAGTGCATACTGTTCATGCATGGTCACCCAAAAATTGGGGTTTTGATGGTGCAGCACCAGAAGGGGAAGATCCTGTTCCAGCACAGTTGGATTGGAACCTGTGGTTGGGCACATCAGCAGAACGGCCTTATAAAGATGGGTATTACCATCCTGGCAATTGGAGAAAGTTAGTCGATTATGGCTGTGGTACATTGGGTGATATGGGCGTCCATATTTTCGATACGCCATATAATGCCTTGGCGTTGGATGTTCCCAATACCATTACCACGGAATGCAGACCTCCAAGCGGTTATGGCTATCCCGAAAAAAATACGGTCACCTATGAATTCCCGCAAACACCTTATACCACAAAAACCTTAAAATGGGTTTGGTACGATGGGCCAGGTGCCCCAACCCTCAGCGAAGATCTGATGTTGCCGGGCATGGAAATGAAAAAGAAGGTGAAATCGGATGACAAAAGCGTAGCAGACAAGATTTCCTTGGATGCAGGTGTTGCTGGTGAAAATGAATTGCCGGAACAAGGCGCCATGTTCGTTGGGGAAAAAGGACGACTGTTGTTGCCCCACTTTATGCAATTGCCCAAGAAAATCAGGAAAGGAAAATATGTGGACATCTCCAAAGAGATTGCCAAGCTTTCAGAAGAACATAATTTGGGCGAACCCATCCGTAATTATGAAACGGAAGGCCCCAAACATTACCACCAGTTTGTGGATGCTTGTTTGGGCAAGGGAGAGACCACGGCACCATTTGATTATGCCGCTCGATTGACCGAGACCATTCTTTTGGGCACCATCGCAGGACGTTTCCCTGGAGAGACCTTGCATTGGGATGCAGAAACCGCAAAATTCAAGGAGGAGAAAGCAAATAAATATTTATCCGGGGATTATCGGGATTTTTAAAAGTAAAAAACCATTTTTATGTCAGCACCCCAAGAGTACTGGTTGAGCGGTCCAATTTCTGATGTTCCTGCACTGTTGCAACCCGCGGCACATGCCTTGTTACAATCTGTTCGAGAAATAAAAACTTATCTCATTGATTTTCCAGAGGAAAAACTTTGGAAAAAACCGTTTGGCAGGGCTTCGGTTGGATTTCATTTACGGCATTTGACGGGCGTACTGGACCGACTACTGACCTATGCCCAGGAACAAGCTTTGACCGAGGAACAGTTTCATTTTCTAAAAAATGAAGCCAAAGGGCAAGACGTTCCCAATGCACAACCATTGATTTCAGATTTTGAGAATAAGGTCAACGAGGCGTTGGACTATTTTAAAACCATCCCTGAAAACTCCCTTACCGAAAAACGGTTTGTGGGACGGAAAAAATTACCCACAACGGTAATTGGATTGCTCTTTCATGCCGCTGAACATAGCCAACGTCATGTAGGGCAACTTTTGGTTACGGTGAGCACCCTAAAAAGCTGAATATTTCAAAAAGAAAATTTTGTTAAAAGTGAAATGGTTAAATTAGTATGTTTTAATTATCAATAATACCAATAAACAAACTATCAAATTTTTCCTGTTTTATGGCAAAGTTCATAACTGGTAATGAGTTAGCTGAAGAAGTTTACGACATCATTCATGAGGCAAAAAAACAATTGTTGATTCTCTCTCCTTATGTAAAACTGGATGATTATTTTAAAAAGCTATTCTCAAAGCACAAAAACAACTCTGAACTACATATTATTGTTGCATTCGGCAAAAATGAAAAAAATCCTGAACGTAGTCTAAAGTCAGAAGATCTTAAATACTTTAAGAGTTTCCCAAATATTTCCATTGTTTTTATCCCTACACTACATGCAAAATATTATGCAAATGAAAAAAAAGGCATTGTAACCTCAATCAATCTATATGATTATTCTTTTAAAAATAATGTTGAGTTTGGTGTAGTAAGCGAATCAAAACTTATAGGTGGTTCAGCCGTTGATAAAGATGCATGGGAAAGTGCCATGAGAATACTTAAAAATGGTTACGGAATTTTTATTAGAAGACCTAATTACAAAAAGCGCTTCCTGATTGCTAAAGACTATTTAGGTTCCAAAACAATTCTGGACCTAACAGATGATTTATTGAAAGGTGAAAATCTGGTTAAAAGAAATGTTTTTGAATTTATGGACAAAACCTTTGTTGAACAAGCCATACATCAAGAACGAATTAGCAGGGAAGATTTTGAAAGAGAAAATACGCTTCATTTTGCTTCTTCCCAACCCATAAAACACAAGACAAAACTTCTTTCGGCTACAAATCTTGGTAAAATAAAGGGTAAAAACTATTCCGAAGTTGTTCAGGTCATGATTGAGAAAGGATACATAGTGGACAAAGACACAATTTCTGTTGTTGGGTTTAATATGGGTATTCAGTACAAAGAAAATGCAAAAGGAAATAAATGGATAGTTTATCCTGAATCCATGACTGATTATTTATAGCTGATATATAAGCAGAGTATATTCAAAAAAATAGCAGCTAACTGTGGCAGAGTTACTGCTCCCCCAACGCATAAATCGCAAAGGTGCCCAGCCAGTGTCCGCCTTCGTAATTGTCTCCAATAAGGTTTGGAAAGGAATAGGCCAAATGTTCGTGGGCCAATTGCGTTAGATGCCCGTATTCTTCTGGATATTGATTGGCCAACCCAAACAGCACCCAAGCTCGACTAAAATTTAACCCATCCAAATGCACCAACTGACCATCTTCACGATCACCGACCAAAGCCACGTTCAAATCAAAATTGGGTTGTTGTAAACTGGGCATAAACTGCGCCATCCACTTTAAAAATTCTTCCTTGCCCAAAATGCGTCGCATTAAATCCACTTCCTCAAAACAGGGCGAAAGAAAATCGGCTCCACTGGGCTCCCAAGTCAGGGGGCAATCCGCATCATTTTGATAAAAATCCAATGCCCGTTGCTTAATGGCTTCCTGTAAAGCGGTATTGTTCAGGGTCTGGGCATAATCCCATGCAAACGCCAAGGCAAAAGCCGTATTGGTATGCGTCCCCACCCTAACCGGATATTGCAACTTGGGCAGGTAATCAATGAACTTTTGGGCTATCAACTCCGTTAACGGTTGTAAGTTGGTTTCCAATTCCCGAGCCAAAGGATCATCCCAGGTATGGAGTTCCTCGGCCAATTTCAACAGCCAACCCCAACCGTAGCTACGCTCGTAATTTTTATTGTGTTCGCCTTCAAAATACTTGACCTCTCCAGCAATGTTCTCTTGGGTAATATTTTCCGATAGAATCCTCCGCATTCGTTCGGCTTCTTCCACATCTGGAAACTCTTTCAGCAATCGCACCATGGACCAATTGCCATGCACCGAGGAATGCCAATCAAAACAACCATAAAAAGCAGGATGCAATGCTTGGGGTTCTCCCAAATCATCCTTGCTACCCAAGGTATGTCCCAACTTATTTGGGTATTCCTTTTGCACACATTCCAACGGAAGCGTGGCCAAGCTATTGGCCTGCTCCAAAGTAAGCGTGATTTTTTCTGTAGTTGAAGCGGGTATGTCTGATACTTCTTCTGTGGGTTTGGATTTTTCACTCACTTCTCCACACGAAGCAAAAAGAAGCAATGCGGCAACTAGGGGTATTCTGGCTAGAAATTTCATTGGGTTATTTCGTTTTGTCCTATTCGAAGGCGGCAATGTAACAAAACCCCTCGATTTTATACTAATCCATCGGAAGCTAAGTTCGTTTTTCATAGCTTTAAAGCTCCAAAGTTAAACTGACATGAAAAAGTTCTCTTATCTGATTTTGTTGTTTTCCCTAGTAGGCTTTTCCCAAGCGTCAAATGAGGCCAAGGACAAAGCCGATATTTTGAAAGTGCTTTCCGTGCAACAAGATGCATGGAACGACTATGATATTGACACCTTTATGGAAACCTATTGGAAATCGGAGGAACTTACTTTTTATGGAAGTGCTGGGGTGGTAAAGGGTTGGCAAAGCACCAAGGACCGATACAAGAAAAGTTATCCGTCCAAAGAGCATTTTGGACATCTTAAATTGACCTCCAATGAGATTTCCAAAGTTTACGAAGATGCCTATATGGTGATGGGAGAATATAAACTGACCCGAACCGTAGGTGACATGCAAGGTATTTTTATGCTTGTCCTGAAACGGATTGATGGGGAATGGAAAATCATTGCAGATACCTCTTGTGAGGTGAAATAAGAAAAATTGAAGAATCACTTTAAAACACTATAACCATGGATATTTTTGGCAAAATCAAAGAAAAACTCAGCAATGAGTTTATTGACATTGTAGAGTGGCTGGACTATACTGATGACACCATTGCACATCGGTTTGAACGCTACCAGAACGAAATCAAGAATGGGGCAAAGTTGATTGTCCGGGAAGGACAGACCGCTGTGTTCATCAATGAAGGACAGCTTGCGGATGTTTTTGAACCGGGCACCTATGACCTTACCACACAAAACCTTCCCATTTTGTCTACATTGAAAGGTTGGAAATACGGCTTTAATTCCCCCTTTAAGGCTGAAGTCTATTTTGTGAACACCCATCTGTTCACGGATGAAAAATGGGGCACTAAAAGTCCCATCACTTTAAGCGATGACCGGTTCGGTTTGGTGGAAATACGAGCCTTCGGCACCTATGCCTTTAAAATTTCCGATGCTGGAAAGTTCATCATCGATATTGTGGGGACCGATAGCAACTTTACCAATTTTGAAATCAATGAGCACCTAAAAAGTTTGATTGCTACGCGCTTTACCAACACCGTCGGCCAAGCCAATCTCCCCATTGAACTGTATGCGGCCAATACCACTGAACTTTCGGAAACGTGTCGTGAAGTGATGGCGCCCGAGTTTCAGAGTGTCGGTATTTCTTTGGAGAAATTCTACATTGAAAACGTCTCCATGCCTGAAGACCTCAAGAAGGAAATCTTTGAGTACAGCCGAATAGATAAGTTGGATTTGGATAAACTCACCAAGTTCAAAACCGCCAAAGCCATTGAAGCGGCCGCTCAAAACGAAGGTGGAACCGCAGGAGCCGGAATGGGAATGGGAATGGGCTTTGTATTGGCCCAGCAAATGGGTGGCATGATGAATCCTCAAATGGGAGGAGGATCTGTGCAAGGACAGCCAGCGGCCGCCCAGACGCCTCCACCTATGCCCGCACCGACCCAGTATTTCTACGCAGTGAATGGTACACAACACGGTCCGGTTTCTTTTGAACAGCTACAAGCTTTATTTGCTGGTAGAACCGTGAACAGGGATAGTTTGGTCTGGAAACAGGGTATGGCAGCATGGACCCCCTTGAAGGAAGTGGAAGAACTGAAATCATTCTTGGGTGGTAATACCCCGCCGCCGCTGCCAGGACAATAATTTTCATTTTGTCATTCTGAATCCGCCAAAGGGGATGAAGAATCTCGCGAAGCCAACAAAAATGATTGAGATACTTCGCTTGGCTCAGTATGATAAATAAAATCCAAAATTATGAAATGCTCGCCCCTGTCTGCCGACAGGCAGGTTCGCGGGAATGAATATATGGAAGAAACCGTAAAAAAAACCGAACTCAAGAAAGCCTGTGTCAACTGTGGTGCCGAACTTAAATACAAGCCTGGCACCACCAACATCAGTTGTGAGTATTGTGGGCATGAAGAGACCATCAAACTGGATGAAAAGGGGTTTGAGGAGTTGGAACTATACCCCTATCTCCAAGAAATGGGCGCGCAACGGCACAGTGAGGAAATTACCATGTTGCACTGCAAGAATTGTGGTGCCAATCAGCATGTGGAGGAAAATTACAAATCGCTCCATTGCGTGTACTGCGGAATGCCCTTGATCTTAGAGGATGCGTACAAAGAAGATTGGATTCTGCCCGGCGCGGTACTTCCCTTTCAAGTTGACCAAAAAGCTTCATTTGCCATTTTTAAGAAATGGGTAAAACGACTGTGGTTTGCACCAAACAAATTACAAAAAGCGGCTTTGGACCCTCAATTTACCAAAGGACTCTATTTACCCTACTGGACTTTTGATGCGCAACTTGCCGCCACCTACACTGGCCAGCGTGGGGAATATTATTATGAAACCCGAAGAGTACGTAACGCCAATGGTAAAATGGTAACACAACGCGTTCGAAAAACACGATGGTACCCCGCTGCTGGAAAAGTTTCGGGGTTTGTGGATGATACCTTAATCAAGGCTTCGCAGCAAAAATCAGGACGGATTCCAAACAAAATTGCGCAGTGGAACTTGAAGCTATTGCAACCGTTTGACAGCAGTTTTCTTTCCGGTTTTGTCACAGAAAAATATACGATTCCATTGCAAGAAGGGCATCTTCATTCCAAGGAAGTGGCCCGGGACATTGCAGAGCGCTGGTGCCGACAGGATATCGGTGGGGACACGCAACAAGTGACGAGCATGGATATGCAACTCTCCGAAGAGACTTTTAAGCATATTTTGTTGCCTGTGTATGTAAGTGCCTATCGCTACCAAGGCAAGGAGTATAATTTTTTCATCAATGGGGAAAATGGACAGATTTCGGGTACACGACCCTATAGTTTCTGGAAGATTTTCTTTGCGGTGTTATTGGGATTGATAGTAGTTGGAATCATAGTATATTTTTCTAAGTAATAGCATACCAGCCATTCACAATCCGTATCTTTAAGCTATGTCCAAACCAATTTCTTTCATTTCGATATTTGTGTTGCTCAACATGGGCATTGGTCGTATGTTTCAGGAGAGTTTGGGAATTCCTTGCTTTTCGGAATTGAGCATTTTGGCCGTTACCAGTTTTATTTTTTGGGCTGCTTCTGCGAAACAAATCAAGATTTGGGCCCAAAAATGGTCTTTTTTACCCCATTCCAAATCTCTTTTGATTCAGGGCGGATTGGGATTATCAGCATCTGCCTTGAACATTGTTATGGGACAACTATTGGTCGTTTTTTTAATGACCACGGTATACCAGTGCACTTCGCCAAGTTTCAATTTGCTGAATGCCGGACTAACCAACAACATTGCGGTCAACTTACTCTGCTATTTCTTCCTTTTGTTCCATTTTGTGGAAACTGAATCAAAATCAACCGAAACCCCATCAGAAAAAACCGAACAGATTCGGGTATCCAAAAATGGAATGCAGTTTATACTTCAATCTTGTGAAATCATGTATGTGGAAACCAGTAATAATTGTATTGTACTGCATACTGAAAAAGGAAGATTTGTGAAGTACCAAAGTCTACGTTCGTTTCAAAAAATGGTTTGTTCAAGCGATTTTAGAAGAGTTCATCGTTCCTATTTAGTGAATTCCACATGGATTGATTCATACCAAAAAAACAAAAATGGAGATGGTGTTCTTTACTTAAAAAATGGAACTAGACTTAAATTCAGTCGGACATATTTTAAGGATTTCCTAGGCTCCGATTACTCGACTCGCACCTAATTCTCCGCAGCTCGCATAGCTTATTGATGACGACATCCTTTTTGAGGTTAGTTTTGACATTTCAAAAAGAACCTATGATTCGCTATTTCATCATCATTGCTCTTACAAGTTTAATTTCCTGCGGAACAGAGACGGAAACCCCAAAAACTTCTATCATTTCAGAAGAAGACCACGTTGTACTGCGACATTTAAAAGAAGTGGATTGGCCCAGAGCCTATCGGGAGCAGGATACGGTGCTGCTCGATTCCATATTGGGAAATGATTTTCAAATGATCGATGCAGAGGGGAATTGGTCCAACAAAGCCCAAGAATTGGAATGGATCAAGACACATGGTAGTCCCCATGACTCCTTTTTTTATGAAATAAAACGTTTGGACGTCTTGCCCAATGGCACGGCCATGATTTGTGGTACCGGGCATATTTTTAATGACTCCACCAAAACCATATACCAGTCCAGCAATGTGGTGGTAAAACGAGATGGGCAATGGAAGGCCATAGCTTCCCATGTTTCGGGCATTCAACGGGTGGAATGAAATGCCAAAGTTCAAAACCGTAGTCGCATTATTTCGTATTTTTCGCATTCAATCATCAATCATGCGGCTCGTTTTTTTGCTTGTTTTATTTATTTCCTGCACTCCAAAGGAAAAATCCATCGAGTTAAGGTTTGAAAAGGACTTGATTCCGGAGGGAATTGCCCTGGACCCCGTCTCACAAAAAGTATACTTGAACAGTTTGAAAAGTGCCAAGATTGTGCGCTGCAATTTGGATGGAAGTGATGCTGAAGAATTTATTTCGAGTCATGAATTTGGATATCTCTCTGGTTTTGGAATGACCATCCAAGGAGACACGCTCTATGCTTTGGGAAATGGGTTATCAAAAGAAAATAACACCTCCATCTTGCTATTGTTAGATATAAATTCCGACAAACTCATTAATTCGTATACATTAGACAATGGAAATTTTGTGTACTTGAATGACATAGCCATGGATTCTAAGGGAACTGTTTACATCACGGATTCGGAAAGCGATGCCATTTATACGATCAGCCCAATAACGAATCAATTGGAGGTTTTTTTCTCCAATGACGAAGTGAAACATTCCAACGGTATTGCCATTTCTGATAATGATAGATATCTATATCTGGCCTCTTACACGAGTGGTATCCGGATTTTGGATATCGCCAACAAAAAACTCATCAATAAACCCAATACATTTAAAGGCATTGATGGGATGAAATATTATCGAAACAATCTTATTGGCATCGTCAATGCAAAACGGGATGCTTCCCAAAATGGGGTTTTCTATTATAGTTTGAATGAAGAGGGCTCCGAAATTCTATCGGAAACCAAAATTGCGGCATTTGAACACCTATCAGACGTTCCTACCACTTTTGCCATATTTGATGATAACATGTACTTTGTTGCAGATTCCCAGTTGGATAATTTTGACCAAGAGAAAAGTGCCATTATTAATCCAACTCTGTTGGAGAACTACCGTTTACTAAAAAAGAGGCTGCCCTTTTAACCCAAAAACTCCAAGCAAATGGGGTTGGGCACTTCAACTTCACTTAGGTACGTCAATGTACCCACTTCCTTATCCCTTTTAAACACCACTACGTTGCTGCTTATTTTATTGGCCACTAACAAAAATTCTTCAGTGGGGTCCAAAGCAAAATTTCGGGGCCAATTGCCATGAACGGGGTGCCTTCCTACTAAGGTCAATTTCCCAGAGGCAGGGTCCAAAGCAAAAATAACAATGGTGTTCTCCCCCCTGTTGGAACCGTACAAAAACTTCCCATCGGATGATAAGTGAATATCAGCACAAGAATTTTCACCTTCATAGGTTGGATCCAAGGTTTCCACAATTTGGATTTCTTGGTATGCGCCGCTGGAATCCTTTTCAAAAACCGATATGGTGGCATTCAACTCATTGATTACATACAATAGCCTCCCATGTTGCCCAAACGTAAAATGGCGAGGGCCTGCACCATCTGCAAATGACAAAGTGGGTTGGTCTGCCGACACAAATTGATCTCCGTCCCACTTATAGCGTTTAACCGCATCCAAACCCAAATCGGCCACAATAAGACCCTCTTCGGTAAATTGCGCCATGTGGGCATGAGCTGTTTTGGTGGTATCCAAAACGTTGTGATCTATGATCTGTGGAGCTTCCCCAAAAGATCCATCTTCTTTTAATTTGAAAAGGGCCACATTACCTCCATCATAATTGGAAACGGCCAAGCGGCCATCCCCAGAAAGCGATACATGACAAGGTCCTGGACCTCCGGTACCCATGCTGTTTTGTGGCTCCAACATCCCATTATTTAGCTTAAAAGCAGTGACTCCTCCACCTAGACCATCAAAATCTGAGGTTTCCTGTACGGCGTACAAATGTTGCTTGTCCTTAGAAATGGTCAAAAAAGAGGGATTGGGCAACTCGGCTGCCAAATTCAAGGAATCCAAACCACCTGTTTCGGGATTGAATCGGAGTGAATAAATGCCTTTACTGGCTCCATCGGTATAGGTTCCTACAAATAGGGTGTACATTTCTTTTTGTTCGGTTGTTTTCAAATTTCAATTAGATCAAGGCCCTAAAATAATTAAATCTCTTGTCACAGAATTAAATCAATTCAACTGTTAGCCAATTTGGCATGGGCAAACTATTGGTTCAAAAGCGGTATTGGTCAAATGGGGTGGTCAAAATTCAAGCTGATTTAGGATTTTTGGGAAAAGCAACCATTTCCTAATGAGCAAATCCCAACACTATTTTAAAAATTCCTTTTTTAAAGAGCTTACCAAAACCACACAGAAAGTCAATACTCCCCTAAATAGTGTAACAGGCATAAAAGGTTTGTTTGGACACTCTATTTCTAAATCGACACGGGCGGTGCTGCAATTTCTTCAAGATCATGAACCGGGTGGCGGTTTTGGCCAATATTTTACATCTGAATTGGCACTTCCTGAAACCGATATCGCAAATACCTTCATGTGGCTCCTATCTCAAGCCAAAATTGAGCTGTTTGCCCAAGTCTTTACCAATTCGGTTATGATTGGCACTGATTCGGGAGGTCAACAATATTATGTGGGTCTTGACCCCAAACATCCTGAAATATTTCTTCATAATTCTGGTGTGTTGGATATGAAATTCTTGGCCGATTCTCCTGAATCGTTTGCTTATCTGAATCACATTTATGAAGACTTTGTTGCCTTTACAGATAATCATCAAATTGATTTTGAATCCATAATTGATGGAGTACTGCCTCATGAACCTGAAATTGCTTCTTTTCAAGAGGAACTGAAACTGTTATCAAAAAAAATCAATCTTGCCGATGATAGTGATGTGTACAGCAACTATCAAGAAATATGTAATGGGTTGAACGGAAGTGAACTGATGGCAACATCTTCTACAAACCTGCAGAATGCATATGATAACGCTTTTTGGATCATGCGCCTGTTGACCCATAATTTTGAAACGCCTCCTGCTAATATAAAATCCCGTTTCAAAACAAATATAAAAGACCTTGAAAATGGTACTGAACTACTCTATTGGCTTTGGCACTTTTACTTTACTGGGGAAGATTCCACTTTGAACAATTTGTGCAACCAATGCAAAAACCACCCGGCCAAAATTGTAAGGGATGCTGCTTTGGTTATTGATATACTTCTTAAAAAGCCTAATGAACTCACCGAATTGAACTATTTACGTTTACAACGAGATTTGTTGGTCAAAGGCGTCTCCCCTACTTTTGAAAAAGAAATTGATGTCGCTTTCTTGAAACCAGACAAACAGGATGACTATACCATCAGTTCTTCCAAAAAAGTACTTATCAAGAATCCTGATGATCATCGAGCTTGGGATCAATTAGCCTATGCTTATAACACAAAAAAGAATTGGGAAAAGGCTCAGATAGCTGCAGAAAAATCTTTGGCTATTCATCCCAATTCTTACTATGCATGGTTCCAACATGGCATTGCCCTTCACGAGCAAAAACAATATCAAAAAGCTTTGCTTTCTTATGACCATGCCTTATGCTATAATGGACATCCAAATTTGTGGACCAATAAAATTCTGGCCCTATTGGAGAGTGATAAATTCTCTGAAGCAATTGGCCATTTGGTGCATCAAAGAATAAAAGTTGATGCAGCGAAAGAGTTTGTTACCAACTATCAAGAGGGTTCCATTAAACTAGAAGAAATTGAGACTTTGCTAGGAAAGCTGTAGATAAACGATGTTTCCCAGCGTTTTAATTATACGTATTCCGTCAATTGGAGAGCCTAAGTCTAACTTCTCGGGCCAAATACAGCCCCGTTACCACAGTGGAAAGTGTGTCTGCAATGGGGAACGATAACCATACTCCGGTCTCTTCCATGAAATGAGGCAAGATTAAAATCAAAGGGATAAAAAAGAAGCCCTGCCGGGTTAAAGTCAATAATAAAGCTGGAATTGCCTTTCCCACTGCCTGGAAATATGCGGCCCCTATCAACTGCAATGCAATGATAGGTGTCGCGGCAAAGACCAATCGCATGGCAAAGGGAGCATGTTGCAAGACAAAAGCATTTGTTGCCAATTCTTGTTCGGAAAGCTCTGGTCGATTACTTAAAAATAAAGAAGCGATTTCTCCAGGAAATACCATTAAAATCACAAATACCAGGGTCGCCACCAAGGCTGCATATTTTATGGCCGTGTAGATGGATTCCTTTACCCGATCATACTTTTCAGCACCGTAATTGAACCCTGCAATGGGCAAAAATCCTTGGGTGACCCCAAAGACCGGAAAGAGGGCAAACATCAACATTCTACCGATAATGGCATAAACGGCTACCATGGCCTCTCCCCCCAGATTGAAGAGAATGTTGTTCATGAGCAGGTAGGTGATACTAGTAACCGCCTGTCTGGCCAAGGTCACAAAACCGAGCGAACCTATCTCTCTCAAAATAGACATATCTAGTCCAAAATGGGGTAGGCTTATCTTCAATTCCGAATTATTGGAAAGGAAAAAATACAGGATGTATATAAAACACAACAAATACCCTACTGTTGTGGCCCAAGCGGCTCCGTGCATTCCCCAATCGAACACATAAATAAAAATGTAATCCATGAGCAGGTTGCCCACCGAAGGGATGATCATAGCTATCATGGCAAACTTGGGTTTTCCCTCGGCCCGGATTACCGTGTTTCCCATCATACAAAGCGCCAAAAAGGGCACACCATAGAGAATGATGGTGTAATAAATTTTCGCTGGATCAAAAATGGCACCTTTTCCACCAAAAGCTGGAATAAGGCTATCCACGTAGTAGAGTCCCAACGCTACCATGGAAATGGTAACGATCAAAGTCAATGTTATTTGATTGCCAAAGGTTTTAAGGGCTTTCTCCCTGTTGTTGGCCCCCAATGCACGAGAAATAATACTGGAACCCCCGATTCCAATGGCCATACCCAAGGCGGCTATAAAGAACGAAACAGGAAGCACCACATTTATGGCAGCTATGGCGATGGAACCAATCCAGTTTCCCACGAAAATGGAGTCCACCAATACGTTGAGCGACATCACCAAGATACCAATGGAAGCCGGAACGGCCTGCTTGATGAGCAATTTTCCGATGGGTTCTACCCCAAGTTCTTCAGAGGTTACTTTGGCCATGCCAATGCTTGTGCTTTTGTTTTTTGGTTTTCTTACTGAACCCTGGTTTCAGGAAGTTTTCCATTTTCTTGCCATTCCTTGATCCATGTTGCCATTAATCCAGCCCAATCGTCCCTATCATTTAAACAGGCAATGTGGATATAATCTTCTCCTCCCGCTTCTTCAAATTGATGTTTCCCTTCCATGGCTATTTCTTCCAAAGTCTCCAAGCAATCGCTCACAAATGCTGGGGTGATCACGGCCAACCGTTTTTTTCCTTCTTGGGCCAAGCGTTCAAATTCTTTGTCGGTGAACGGCTGTAACCACGGATCGCTCCCCAATCGGGATTGGAACGATGAACTGATTTTGGTCTCATCCAAGCCCAAAGCGTCTTTTACCAATTTCGTGGTATCCAAACACTGGTGTTTATAGCAGGTATGATGTGCCACAGAATTGGTTTTGCAGCATTGTCCATCTATTTTGCAATGGAATTTGGTGGGGTCCGATTTTTTAATGTGCCGCTCGGGAATCCCATGGTATGAAAATAAAATATGGTCGTATTCAAAACCCTTTAATCCTTCTGCGATACTTTTTGAGAGTACTTTCACATACTCTGGATTGCTGTAAAATGCGGGCAATGTGGTCAGGTGTATCTCAGGGAAGTGTTCTTGTTGCACTTCCATGGCCTTTACCACAACAGTTTCATAGGACGACATGGCGTAGTGGGGATATAAAGGCACCAGCAACACCTCATCCACCCCTTTTTCCTGTAATTCTTGAAGCGCGTTTTTAATGGTCATGGAGCCATACCGCATTCCCAAAGCAATGGGAAGATCGGTCTGTTGGCGGACCTTGTCCGTAAATCGTTCCGAAATAACAATGAGCGGAGAACCTTCATCCCACCAAATTTTGGCGTAGGCTTCTGCAGAACGTTTGGGGCGTGTATTTAGAATGATACCTCGAACAATAATGTTCCTAAGGACAGGGTTCACGTCTATAACGCGCTCATCCATCAAAAATTCATCTAAATACGGCTTAACGTCTTTGGGGGTGGGGCTGTCTGGCGAGCCCAAATTGACCAATAAAACTCCTTTTGGCACAGCTTTTTTGTTTTAGGGTTCAAAAATACAACTTGGTATTGACTTTGCATTTTCCCTTTCAAAATACTTTCTTATGGAGAAATAATGAAATTCAATCCAGAAATGAGGGTCGCTATTTCCCACTATACACTTTTCTCCCCTATTTTTGTTACTATGGAGTCCTTTTACGACAATGTTTCAAAAGAATCACTGATCTACCTAGGGGTTGTACTTTTAGGCCTTATTGTTTTGTATTGGACCACCTCGATTCTACTAAAACGTTTGGGCAAGAATCCAAAATATCTTCTTCCTTCAGAATCTTTTAGGAAGTTGGCTTTTCCGTTAATCTTGATTTTTCTTTCAGTCATTTTACGGATGAATGCATTACGGGATGTTTTGAATTTGGAAGAATCCGGTTATTGGTTTAGAAAGTCCAGTACTTTATTGTTCATTCTTGCCATGACCTGGTTGATCATTGCTCTTTTGAAGATTGTGAAACGGGTCATCCTTAGAAACTACAATGTGGGTGAAACGGATAATTTAAAAGCTCGTAAGATCTATACCCAATTTACGATCTTGGAACGTATCGTAATTTTTATAGTGATTGTATTGGCCATTGGCCTTGCCCTGATGAGTTTTAAAGAAATAAGGGAAGTGGGTATTAGCATTTTTGCTTCAGCCGGTGTGGCTGGTATTATTATTGGGTTTTCGGCCCAAAAGTTTATAGGGACCATCTTGGCGGGCATCCAGATTGCCATTGCCCAACCCATAAAATTGGATGATGTGGTTATTGTGGAAGGTGAATGGGGCCGTATTGAAGAAATTACCCTGACCTATGTTGTGGTGGCCATTTGGGACAAAAGACGATTGATCGTGCCCACGCCTTACTTTATTGAAAAGCCATTCCAAAATTGGACTAAGACTTCCTCGGATATACTTGGAACCGTATTTCTATACGTGGATTACAAAGTTCCCATTGATAAATTGCGTGAAGAGTTAACCCGGATTTTACAGAACACCGCATTGTGGGATGGAGAGGTAAATGTTGTACAGGTTACAGACTCCAAACCCAATTATGTAGAGATACGTGCCCTGATGAGTGCAAAGGATTCTTCCACTGCTTGGGATTTACGGGTACATGTACGCGAAAAACTAATTGTGTTCTTACAAGAAAACTACCCTGAAAGTATTGTCAGAAACCGGGTGCTGCTTCAACAACCTGATACCAATGAAAATGAATCGTAAAATAGCACTTCTCTTTTTGCTGTTTGGTGTGATGGCCTATGGGCAACAAATTACGTGTTCTGCTGAGGATAAGTCTCTTTTTGAGTCCAAAATAAATGAACTTCAAGGAATCCTAGCGTCCAATTTAGGAGATACGCTTGTGCAGGTAGGAAGTTCGTTTATGGGAACAGCGTATGTGGAAAAGACCCTTGAAGTTGGGGAAACAGAAACTCTTGTTGTGAATTTTTCGGGATTGGATTGCACTACTTTTATTGAAAATGTATTGGCTTTTGGGACAATGCTCAAACAAGAACAACGTTCTTTTGGTGCATTTGCAGAAAATTTAAAAACCATTCGGTATAGGGATGGTATTTTAAAAAGCTATCCTTCACGTTTACATTATTTTACGGAGTGGATTCGAAACAATCAGAAGAAGGGTTTGGTGGAGGATATTACCTCGGAATTAGGAGGTGTGGCACTGAACAAATCCATCAATTTTATGGGAACACACCGAGATTTGTATCCCTTTTTAACCAATGACCATAACTTTGAGGCCATGCTTGAAGTGGAAAAGGAACTGGCCAAAGAAGAACTCTGTTATTTGCCAAAAAATCAAATCGAAAACAAGGAACATCTCATTCAATCTGGAGATATTATCGCGTTGGCCACTTCCATTAAGGGGTTAGATGTAACCCATACCGGTATGGCCATCCATCAACCTGATGGAAGATTGCATTTATTGCACGCTTCCAGCAAAAAAGGAGAAGTGGAAATCACAAAAGAACCCCTGGCAGATTATCTCAAAAACATCAAAAGTAATATTGGTATTATTGTGGCTCGGCCTACCTTACTTTCGTTTTAAGCACCACTCAATGCCCCCCAAAATATGCTGTCTAAAATCGGGGTCATCATAAGCAGCTTCTGTGTGCCCCAATCCTGTGTAGAAAACTCTTCCGCCATCAAATTCATGATACCAAGCTATGGGATGGTTTTCTCCATTGGTACCGCCTTTGTAACTGGACTCATCCAACTTCATAAGCACATGAACGTTGGGGTTCAAATTTTTAAAGTTGTACCATTCGTCAAAATGCATCCATACGTTGTTCAGATGTGCTGTTGAAGGATGGGTTCTATCAATGACATCAATTTTAGCATTCTGCTGTTCCGGGTGGTCTACAAAATAGGCCCCTACCATTTTACCGTACCATGGCCAATCAAATTCCGTATCTGATGCTGCGTGGATACCCAAATAGCTTCCTCCTCCTTTAATATAATTTTCAAAAGCTCTTTGTTGATTATCATTCAGTACATCTAAAGTGGTATTCAGAAAAACAACTAATTTATAATTGTTCAAGTTTGAAGCATTAAAATCTTCTGAAGACTCAGTCTGTAGCGCAACAAAGCCATTTGCCCTCCCCAATTCCCTAAGCGTCTGAACACCTTTTTCAATGGATTTATGTCTCCAGCCCTCAGTTTTGGTAAAAACCATGACCAGTTCGGGCATCTTTATACTATCCGTTTCTTTGGCACTGGGAGCATCTTGCCCAAAAGTTGTACCCACAAAACAGATGGCCAGTATGGACGAAAAAAGAAATTTCATAGTCGTTATTTTTAGGTGTTTGAAGTTAAATATTTTTTGGGTGTGGTGCCGTATTTCTTTTTAAAGGAAGTGATAAAATGACTCGCAGTACTATATCCCACTTTTAGCCCAACCTCATTGACATTGTGTTTTCCTGTCTCCAACATTTTTCGGGCGTATTCCATTTTATAATCGAACAGAAAACCGTAGACCGAATCACCATAAATTTGTTTGAAGCCTTCTTTTAATTTTTTTAAGCTCAATCCAATTTCGGTGGAAAGTTGGGCCAGGGTAGGCGGTTCGGCCATTCGGGAAATCATGATTTCCTTGGCCATTTTAATCCGTCGTACATTATCTTCATCGGCCAAAAAGGGACACTGTTCCAAATCGGCCTCCTCTGTTTTATTGAAATACAGGGAAATAAGCTCATACACTTTCCCTTTGATGTACAGTTTTTTGATGGATGGGTGCAGGTTGTAATTCATCAATTGGCTCAACACCACCGCAATGGCCGGAGATACCACTTCTTGGGAATAGTATTTTTTTTCTTGATTTTCTCCACTTAAAAAAGGGATGTAATCGGCCTCATTGGAAAATAGGGAGTGGAATTTACGAATGGTCATGACCACAGAAAGTAACCATGAGTTTGGGGAAACTGTCAAGTTGAGCGGTAAATCCTTTTGCGTATTATAGAGCAACAATGAGTTTTCCTCTGTAACTTCCAACTGGTAATTCCCTTCATTGAAGTTGAACAGGGATTTGCCTTTCAAGCAAAAGTGAAACTGGATGAAGGAACTGTCAATGTCACGTTCAATCATCCTAAAATCCTTCGTATCGTTCTGAATTTTAAGGATATAAAACCCATCTTCCACCAAAATTTCATCATAGGAACCTTTGGCGATATTTTCAATAGCTATATTTGATTTCATTCGATGTGATTTTCAATTTAGAATCACTCTAAATTGCGTTTTAACCCTTTTAATTTATCAATAAAAATAATGCTTTCGCCGATTTTCATCAAAAATAGCACATAAAATGATAGCAGCGGTTATTTATAGTTCCGCTAGCGTTATTTTTTGACCTATAAGCCTGTTATTTTTGTGCTGCGATTTATATCCTTTATGAGGGACTACCATATTTCAAAACATAATTCCTTCTACGCCATTGGGTTGAGTTACAAGAAGGCGGATGCAGAGGTTAGAGGAAAGTTCAGTCTGGATGTTCCTGCCATTGACCATATCCTAGGCAAGGCCAAGGAAACTGGGATTGATGGTCTTTTGGCCATTTCCACTTGTAACCGTACCGAGCTTTACGGTTTTGCGCAACACCCTTACCAGCTTATCAAATTGCTTTGTGATCAAACAGTGGGAACAGTAGAAGAATTCCAAGAGGTGGCCTACGTTTATAAAAACCACGATGCCATTTCGCACATGTTTAAAGTAGGTACGGGTCTCGATAGTCAGATTTTGGGTGATTTTGAAATCATCAGCCAAATTAAACAAGGTTTTTATCGGGCCAAAAAACAAGAAATGGCCAATCCGTTCTTGGAGCGTTTGTGCAATTCGGTGATTCAGGCCAGCAAGCGCATCAAAAATGAAACGGAACTCTCTTCAGGCGCTACCTCCGTAGCATTCGCTTCGGTAAAATATATTTTGGACAATGTCCCCGATATTTCTGAAAAGAACATCCTTCTTTTTGGAACCGGGAAGATTGGCAGAAACACCTGTGAAAATCTCATCAAGCACTCCAACAACTCCCACATTACCTTGATCAACCGAACCCGGGAAAAGGCAGAGGATATTGCTGGAAAATTTCATTTGACCGTAAAGGATTATGGTGACCTACAAACCGAAATTCGCAAAGCTGATATTCTTGTAGTGGCCACGGGTGCACAGTTGCCCACCGTTTCCAAAGCATTGATCTACCCTAAAAACCCATTGCTGGTTTTGGATCTGTCCGTTCCCAAAAACGTATCGGACGATGTGAAGGAACTGGACAATGTTACCTTGGTGCATTTGGATCAGCTTTCTCAGATTACGGATGAGACCTTGGCTAAAAGAAAAGAATACGTTCCCAAAGCGGAAGCTATCATAGAAAAAGTAAAAAAGGATTTCCTGAAATGGTTGGAAACTCGAAAGTTTGCCCCAGTGATTAATGCACTCAAGGACAAATTAAACACCATGAAAACCGAAGAAATCGATTTTCAGACCAAAAAGATTGAAGGTTTTGACCAAAATCAGGCGGAAATCATCTCGGACCGCATTATCCAAAAAATCACCAAGCAGTTTGCCAATCACTTGAAGAGCAACGAGGTAGATACCGATGATAGCCTAGAGCTTATTCAAAAAGTTTTTCAGCTAGAAGTACATTCCAAATGAGCAAAATTATCCGCATTGGAACCCGCGACAGCGAACTGGCGCTGTGGCAAGCAACTACCGTGCAACAAAAGCTGGAAGAACTCGGATACGACACTATTTTGGTGCCAACCAAATCCTTGGGGGACCAAGTGTTGGATAAACCACTTTACGAACTTGGCGTTACGGGCATCTTCACCAAAACTTTGGATGTTGCCCTACTCAAAGGGGATATTGATATAGCGGTACATTCCATGAAAGACGTCCCCACCCAACTTCCTAAGGGAATTGTGCAAGTCGCAGTTTTGGAGCGTGCCATCTCCCATGATATTTTGGTACACAAAGGTTCAGGGTTTTTGGAAGCTGACCAACCTGCCACCATTGCCACAGGAAGTTTGAGAAGAAAAGCCCAATGGCTCAACAAATATCCCAACCACAAAGTCGTGGACCTTAGGGGAAATGTAAATACAAGACTTTTAAAGCTTATCGAAAACGATTGGCACGGGGCCATTTTTGCCCAAGCTGGATTGGAGCGCATCAAATTGTTGCCCAAAGATGCCATTCAATTGGAATGGATGATTCCAGCTCCAGCCCAAGGTGCTATGTTGGTCGTTGCCAAGGAAGAAGATGATTTTAGCAAAGGAGCGTTGGGAAAATTGAACCACCCTGAAACCGAACAAGCTACGACTATTGAGCGTGAGTTCTTGCGCACTTTGGAAGGGGGTTGTACCGCACCAATTGGCGCATTGGCCCAGATAAAAGACGATACTGTTTATTTTGAGGGAGTAGTTTTCTCGTTGGATGGGAAGCAGAAAGTGGACATTAAAAAAGAAGTAAAGCTGTCCGATGCCAAAGGCCTTGGAAAAACCTGCGCCGAGGAAGTTTTGCAAAAAGGCGGCGACAAATTGATGCAAGAGATCAGAAATGAAAACAGTGCTCTCCACTAAAATATTGACCCCTTCACAAAAGGAACTTTTTCTAAATTCCGGTTTGGGGTTGGTGGAGTACGATGCCCTAAAAATTGATTTCTTGGATGTGGAAATTCCATTGAATTATGGCAACTACATTTTCACCAGCAAAAATGCTGTAAAAGCATTTTTAAATCGGGTTAATCCATCCAATTGGCCCAATTTTAATGCGTTTTGTGTCGGAGAAAAGACAAAAGCCCTTTTGGAAGAAAATGGACTAAATGTGATTAAAATGACCGAAAATGCACTGGAATTAGGTCAAAACATAGCAAAAAACCATAAAAATGAAAGTTTTTTGTTTTTATGTGGAAATAAACGAAGGGATGAACTTCCAGCATTGTTAACCCAAAACAGCATTCAATTTAAGGAGGTTGAAGTATACCGTACCGAACTAAATCCAAAAGTATTTCAAAGGGATTTTGATGGCATTCTGTTCTTCAGCCCAAGTGGCATCCGAAGCTATCTTTTGGAAAACAAAATAGGCAACAGTACAGTGTTCTGTATTGGAGACACCACCGCTGCCGAAGCTAGAAAGCATTCAAAAAATATAATCATCGCCAATAAACCCACCGTAGAAAATGTGTTGGTACAGGCGATAAAAGAACTATCAATTATAAAGGGGGACTGAGCGCCCGCCTGCCGGACGGGCAGGTAGTCGAAGTCCTATGCCGAAGCAAAAAACACTTAAAAAATTCCTGTCTTCACAGGAATGACAAATTAGAGTCTATGATAAAAAACGACTTGTTCCTAAAAGCCTTGAAAAGTGAAACCGTTGAACGTCCACCTGTATGGATGATGCGACAGGCAGGGCGCTATTTGCCCGAGTTTATGGAACTCCGTAAAAAATATGATTTCTTTACCCGTTGCCAGACCCCGGAATTGGCTTCGGAAATTACCGTACAGCCCATTCGCCGCTACGGCATGGATGCCGCTATTTTGTTCAGCGATATTTTGGTAATCCCACAGGCCATGGACATTGAGGTGCAGATGAAACCCAATTTTGGCCCCTACTTGCCCAATCCAATTCGTTCTAAAGAAGATTTGGACAAAGTGATCGTTCCAGATATCCAAGATTCATTGGGCTATGTAATGGATGCCATTGCCATGACCAAGGAAAAATTGAACGATGAAATTCCATTGATCGGATTTGCAGGTTCATCCTGGACATTGCTTTGTTATTGTGTAGAAGGTCAAGGTAGCAAGAGTTTTGACAAGGCCAGAGGATTTTGTTTTACCCAGCCTAAGGCTGCGCACGAATTGCTTCAAAAAATAACGGATACCACCATTGCATACCTCAAGGCCAAGGTTAAGGCTGGTGTGAATGCCGTACAGGTTTTTGATTCTTGGGGTGGCATGTTATCTCCTCAAGATTACCAGGAATTTTCCTGGAAATACATTCAGCAAATCGTGGATGCATTGAAAGATGAAGCTCCCGTAATCGTTTTTGGAAAAGGGTGCTGGTTCGCTCTCAAGGAAATGGCCAACTCCGGGGCTTCGGCCGTAGGGGTCGATTGGACCTGTTCCGCTCAAAATGCACGATACTTAACGGGAGGAAAGGTTACCCTTCAAGGTAATTTTGACCCTGCGCGCTTGCTTTCGCCTCCAGAAAAAATCAAGGAAATGGTTACGCAAATGATTCGTGATTTTGGAAAGGACAAATATATCGTGAACCTAGGCCACGGGATTTTACCCAATATTCCAGTGGAAAATGCAAGAGCATTTATTGATGCGGTAAAAGAATACAGGGAGTGAACCTTTTTGCCATAGCAAAGCGGGTCGATTTTAAAAATATATTGAACGGTATATTTATTGGATTGAGTCGTCCACACTTTATTTTGCCCACTATCAAGGCAACCAAGGACTGTATCTCCATTTCGACCAAAAATTATGGCAAGCTGCATCATAAAAATGGTCCAGCAAACGCTTTTAGACACGCTTTTTGGAATTTTTTGATTGCGAAAAGATGTTTTAAATGGCAGAAAAATGAGAAAACTGTTTTGGCTTGGGCCAAAAAAGTAACGGACTGGCACGAAGATTCATTTCCAAATAAACAATTGCCAAAGGCAATGGATTTACACAACAACCAAGTAGGACGTTTTATTTTTGAGCAGCACCCCAAAAAATCTGAGCAAGAAATCGTTGAACTATTAAAACAATTGGCTCTAGAATCCATCAAAATTGATGACGACAGCACACTTTCTCAATATAAAAACCGAATGGTACATATCATAGAACAATGAAAGATAAATTCTACGAATACATTCAAAAATTACAAGACACCATTACTTCCAAACTTGAAAAATTGGACGGAACAGCCAAATTCCAACAAGACTTTTGGGAACGTGAAGAAGGCGGTGGGGGTAGAACCAGAGTCATTGAAAATGGAGCTGTTTTTGAAAAAGGTGGAGTAAACATTTCCAAAGTCCACGGGCCATTACCAAAAAGTATGCAAAACTATTTTGGTGTTGAGGATGTGGATTTCTTTGCCTGTGGTTTAAGCTTGGTGATTCACCCCAAAAGTCCGATGGTTCCAACTGTACACGCCAATTGGCGCTACTTTGAGATGTACGACAAAGATGGCAACATTGTGGACCAATGGTTCGGTGGTGGACAAGACCTTACCCCCTATTATTTGTTCAATGAAGATGCCATCCATTTTCATGCAGTTTGCAAAAAGGCCTGTGAAGCCCATAATCCAGAATTTTATCCAACTTACAAAAAGAAATGCGACGAATATTTCTGGAATTCCCATCGGAACGAAGCTCGTGGTGTAGGTGGATTGTTCTTCGATTATTGCAAAGCAACTGAAGAAACCAGTATGGAAGATTGGTACAATTTTGTGGCCGAGGTTGGTGACAGTTTCTTGGATGCTTACGCTCCAATCGTTGAAAAAAGAAAAAATCTCCCCTATACCCAAGAACAACGGGACTGGCAGGAAATTCGTCGAGGGCGTTATGTAGAGTTTAATTTGGTACACGATAAAGGCACCCTTTTTGGCCTGAAAACCAATGGCCGTATCGAAAGTATTCTGATGAGCCTTCCCCCGCACGTACAATGGCGCTACGACCATCATCCGGAAAAAGGAAGCGAGGAAGAGAAATTGATAGCAGTGTTGCAAAACCCAAAAACTTGGGTTTAATGCGTAGTTTTGTCCTGAAACCAAATCAATGAGACAGAGAATTTATCAAATAGATGCGTTCACCAACCAGACTTTCGGGGGCAACCCTGCAGCGGTCTGTATTTTGGATTCCTGGTTGAACCCAGAACTGATGCAACAAATTGCACAAGAAAATAACCTAGCCGAAACAGCCTTTGCCGTTAAAAAAGATGATTTGTACGAAATTCGATGGTTTACCCCCGAAGTGGAAGTGGACCTTTGCGGACATGCAACCTTGGCCACCGCTTTTGTACTGTTTCATTTTTATGAACTGGAAAAAGATACCATTCAGTTTTATTCGAGCCGAAGTGGGAGTCTAACCGTTGCCAAGGCGGATAATGGCTGGTTAACCATGGATTTCCCTACCGACAACTTAATTGCCATTCAGAATATTGAGGAGTTGGACACCGCTATTGGGAAAGCCCCGGTAAAAACCTTGAAGGGCAAAACCGATTATCTGATGGTCTATAGCTCACAAAAAGAAATTGAGGAAATAGAACCCAACCATCATTTATTGGGGCAATTGGACGTTCGAGGAGTAATTGTAACCGGACCAGGGGACGAAGTAGATTTTGTTTCCCGTTTTTTTGCTCCTGCCTGTGGAATTCCTGAAGACCCTGTGACAGGTTCTGCCCATACTTCATTGACTCCCTATTGGACCGAAATATTGGATAAAACCAAAATGACAGCTAAACAGCTTTCCAAACGAGGTGGTGATTTGGTCTGTGAATATTTAGGCGAGCGTGTTAAAATTTCAGGTAAGGCGGTACTTTATCTAACCGGAGAAATTGATATTTAATTCAGCTTAAAACTAAAATATGTACCCATTAATACGAAATAGAAGACTACGTGCATCCGAATCCATCAGAAGGTTGGTTCGGGAAACTACCTTGACCCCGGATGACTTTTTGGTTCCACTTTTCGTAACCGAGGGAAAAGGAATCAAGGAAGAAATTCCTTCAATGCCCAACTATTTTCGATTGAGTTTGGACAATCTCGAAAAAGAAGTAAAGGAACTTTGGAAAATGGGATTATGCTCTGTTCTTCTTTTTGTAAAAGTTGAAGATAAACTTAAGGACAATAAGGGAACAGAAGCTTTGAATCCCGATGGTTTAATGCAACGCGCCATAAAAACCGTAAAAAACGCCTGTCCACAAATGTTGGTGATGACGGACGTAGCCCTTGACCCATTTTCCGCTTATGGACACGATGGTATTGTGGCTGAAGGGCAAATCCTAAATGATGAAACTGCTGAAGTTTTGGCAGAAATGAGTGTGTTTCATGCTAAAGCTGGAGCTGATTTTGTAGCACCTAGCGATATGATGGATGGTAGAATTCTTACCATTCGCGAGGCATTGGAAGATGAAGGGTTCGTCAACACCGGAATTATGGCCTATTCCGCAAAATATGCAAGTGCTTTTTATGGTCCGTTCCGTGATGCACTGGATTCTGCACCCGTTGACATCGCCAATGTACCTAAGGACAAAAAAACCTATCAAATGGATTATGCCAATCGGTATGAAGCCATTAAAGAAACTCAAATGGATATCGATGAGGGCGCCGATATCGTGATGGTAAAACCTGGATTGTGCTATTTGGACATTGTTCGGGAAATCAAAAATGAAGTAGAGGTTCCCGTTGCAGTGTACCAAGTTTCTGGAGAATATGCCATGGTAAAAGCTGCAGCAGAAAAAGGGTGGTTGGACCACGATGCCGTAATGCTGGAACAACTGACCGCCATTAAGAGAGCTGGTGCCGATATCATAGCCAGTTATTTTGCGAAGGATTTTATCCGTACTTTGGGATAAACCTCAAGTTACATGAAAAAACTAGCGGTTACGTTTTTCTTCATCACTTTAGTGATGTCCTTTGGGTTTGCCCAACGAGAACTTATTCATGCCTATCCACACAAATTAGGTTTTGATGAAGCTTACATCAATCAAAAAGTGGATTCCATTATGGAAATAGGCATTGATAGTTTGGCCTTTCCAGGAGCACAATTGTTGGTCGCGAAGAATGATACCGTTATTTTTCACAAGGCTTATGGTTTCCACACCTACGATAGCATTCAGCCTGTCGCATTGAACGATTTGTATGATCTAGCCTCCGTCACTAAAATATCGGGACCGCTACCTGCGTTGATGAAGTTGGTAGACGAAGGCAAACTAGATCTCGATAAACCTTTCAGCACCTATTGGGAACCATGGAAACATCGAAAAGACAAAAAGGACCTCACGCTCCGTGAGATTCTGGCACATCAGGCAGGTTTGGTACCCTACATTGTGTTTTTGCAAAAAGTCCTTCGGAAGAATGGGAAAATTAAAAGGAGGTTTGTCCACCATTCAGCGGATAACAGATTTCAAGGACAGGTATACGATGGACTCTACATCAACAATCGTTTTGAACGGAAAATGAACCGAATCATCAATCGGTCCAAAGTCTCGGACGAAAAGAAGTACAAATACTCCGGGCTGACTTTTCTGATTTTCCCCAGTTTGATAGAGCAACTCACAGGAACCGATTATCAAACCTATTTGGATGAAAACTTCTATCAACCTTTAGGTTGTCATACCTTGGGGTATCTGCCCAAGCAAAGCCATTACGTGAATGCTATTGTTCCCACCGAGGTGGATTCCCTTTTTAGAAAAAACTTGGTAAAAGGTTGGGTGCACGACGAAAATGCATCACTTAAGGGAGGTGTTTCCGGCAATGCAGGCTTGTTCGGAACGGCGGATGACTTGGCCAAATTAATGCTCTTTTATCAAAATTATGGCAATGTGGATGGGCAGCAGCTTATTTCGGCGGAGACCGTAAAAGAATTTACCGAAGTACAATATCCTGAAAACGATAACCGCCGTGGATTGGGTTTTGACAAACCCTTGCTCGACAACCCGGAACTTCCTTTGGAAGAAGCTTACCCCTCCCCCTTGGCGAGTCCCAAAAGTTTTGGGCATTCCGGTTTTACGGGAACCTTTGTTTGGGCCGACCCCGAAAACAAGCTGACTTTTATTTTCCTATCCAACCGGGTCTACCCTTACAGGGACCATCGCCAACTCTATAATTTGAATATCCGAACGGCCCTACAAGATGTTTTTTACAAAGCCCAGAAAATAGAGCCCCAAAATTAATTCCTATTCCCTATCTTGGTACTAAAGATTCTGCCAACTCATGGGATTACTCATTTTTTACGCCCTTATTTCCATTTTCTTTTCCTTTTTGTGCTCCATTCTGGAAGCGGTATTGTTGAGCATCACTCCAACTTTCATCAATGTGAAAAAACAAGAGGGAAAAGAGTATGCCACGACTTTGGAAACCCTTAAAAAGGATGTGGACAAGCCGCTCATCGCCATCCTCACCCTTAACACCATCGCGCATACCGTTGGTGCCATTTTGGTGGGGGTACAGGCCAAAGCTGCCTATGCGGAACTATATGGGAGCACCGAGCGCACGATTTTTGGTTTTTCCTTGACTGAGGATCTTATGGTAGGGATCGTTTCCACCCTTATGACAATTTTGATCTTGGTCGCCTCTGAGATTATTCCCAAGACCATTGGCGCTACTTTTTGGAAGCAATTGGCCAACTTTACCAGTAAGGCACTGAACATTATGGTATTCATCCTAAAAT
>JAUIBH010000106.1 GCA_030427985.1 Bacteroidia bacterium
AATCTGAATGTAATGCTTGGAATTCCTTCGCTCTGCAGGAATTTGAATTTCTTTTCTACCGGTTAGATAATCTGCCGTAAGCGAGTTGGCTTGAAGAACGGCGGCCAGACTTCCCGTGGCCACCACCTCACCACCCAATGTTCCCGCTTCTGGACCAATATCGATGACTTCGTCAGCCGCTTTCATAATATCCTCGTCGTGTTCTACCACAATAACGGTATTGCCCAAATCCCGAAGGGATTTGAGAACCTCAATCAGATTTTCGGTGTCTTTTGGGTGAAGGCCGATGCTGGGCTCATCCAGAATATACATGGAACCTACCAAACTACTGCCCAAAGAAGTGGCCAGATTAATGCGCTGGCTTTCCCCGCCGGAAAGGGTGTTCGATTTTCGGTTAAGGGTGAGATAACTTAATCCTACTTTGTCCAAAAAGTCTAAACGGGTCGTGATTTCTTTAATCAATCGTTTAGCGATGGTGGTATCATGTTCCGAAAGTTGTAGCTCCTCAAAAAAGGGAACCACTCTTTTTATGGGAAGTTCTATCAAATCTGAAATGGATTTTCCGCCCACTTTCACATAATTCGCTTCTTTTCGAAGTCGCTTTCCCTTGCAAACCGTACATCTTGTTTTACCACGATACCGGGAAAGCATCACGCGATTCTGGATTTTATAGCTTTTTTCTTCAAGCTGCTCAAAGAATTTATGGATACCGATAAAATGCTCATTCCCGTCCCAAACCAATTGTTTTTGTTCTTCCGATAATTCGAACCAAGGTTTATGGATGGGAAAATCAAATTTGTAAGCTGAATTCACCAATTGGTCCCGATACCATCCCATACTTTCGCCTCGCCAAGGAAAAATTGCATTTTCATAAACAGATAAAGCTGTGTTAGGGATTACCAAGTCTTCATCAATACCGATAACATCACCATAGCCCTCACATTTGGGACAAGCGCCGTAGGGATTATTAAAACTAAAGAGGTGTACATTCGGTTCCAGGAACTTCATCCCATCCAATTCAAATTGATTGCTGAACACCTTAATTTTTCCACTTTCCAAGTTTTCTATAGCGCATTGACCCTTGCCTTCAAAGAAGGCATTGTCCACTGCATTGGCCAATCGGTTGTAAAAATCTTCATCATCCTTCACAATGACCCGATCCACTACCAAATCGAATTCTCTGCCAATATCTTCTGGAGCTTGATCTATGCGAAGCACTTCACCTTTATATTTCATACGGGCATAGCCTTGCTTGGAGAAAAGCTGCAACGATTTTATGGGGTCACGGTCTTCCTTAATTATAATTGGGGCCAACAAAAGAAGCTTTGTTCCTTCAGAAAGTGGCTTTATATAATTAATGACATCGGTTACGGTATGCTTTTTGACCTCTTTGCCAGAAATAGGAGAAATAGTCTTTCCGATACGGGCGTACAACAATTTAAGATAATCATAGATTTCCGTAGTGGTTCCCACGGTGGAACGTGGGTTGGTGGAATTCACTTTTTGTTCAATGGCGATGGCCGGGGCTATACCTTTTATATAATCCACCTTTGGCTTGTCCAATTTTCCCAAAAACTGTCGGGCATAGGAGGAAAGACTTTCCACATAGCGACGTTGCCCCTCGGCATACAACGTATCAAAAGCTAAACTGGATTTACCAGAACCGGACAATCCGGTGATCACCACCAATTTATTTCGTGGAATAACAACATCTATATTTTTAAGGTTATGGAGTTTGGCACCTTTTATGATGATATTCTGCTTGGGATCTACGTTGGTAATCGCTGCCATTTGTTAAAATTAGGGCCTCAAAGATACGATACAGGACACTTAATACGTATATTGCACCAGTTAACATATAAAAAACAGCAAATCACAACATAGTTTTTAGGTCGCCTACCTAAATTTCTATATTTGAGTTGTAATTAAAAAACTGATAGGCCTATACAGAAATAATTACTTTTTTAAAATTTCAACTAAATACCTAAAGTCTTTCTTGGACAGGAAAGACCGTGATATTAACCAAAAAAAAGTAATTTGTATGGAACTACAGATTAATGACTCGATTCTAGTTAAAAACTACATTGCTGGTGATGAAAAGGCGCTAGAGGCGCTCATCAACAGGCACAACCAACGAATTTCCAGTTTTATTTATTCCAAAGTTTTGGATAGGGATGTGGCAGAGGACATCTTCCAGGACACCTTTATCAAGGTCATTAAAACCTTGAAGAAAGGATCTTACAGCGAAGAAGGTAAATTTTTGCCTTGGGTAATGCGTATTGCTCACAACCTTATCATAGACCACTTCAGGAAGAATAAAAGAATGCCAAAGTTTGAAGGCAGCGATGACTTCAACATCTTCTCTGTGATCAAGGATGAAAAGCTAAATGCCGAAAAGCAAATCATTAAAGATCAGATTGATAGCGATCTTACGATGTTGATTGATGAATTACCCGAAGACCAGAGAGAAGTCTTGATCATGCGTATTTACAAGGATATGAGCTTCAAGGAAATCTCTGAAAACACTGGAGTGAGCATCAATACGGCCTTGGGAAGAATGCGATATGCGTTAATAAACCTTAGAAAAATCGTTGATCGTAAGAATATCGTTTTAACGAATTAATCGGCATTCTGTCGAACCCTACAATATTTCAATTCTAGCGGCGTTATCTATTTGAAACATTAATGCTAGAATATGGAAAATATTTACTCTGAAGAACCAAAAGCCGTTAAATCGGTAAAAGCTAGCCAAGAAACTATTAATTTCTTACTTAGCTATTCAAAATCGATTCATGTAGTCAACTACAAAAAGCATCCATTTGAAGTGACTTTGAACTAAGTTGCTTAAAATCAGATGCAAAAAGAGCCGCAATTAGCGGCTCTTTTTGTTTTTAAGATATTCGTTGATGACCAATTTTCGACCAATAGTCTTGGTAATCACATCCTTTTCCAAGTCCCAACCTCGTGCTGGGCAATATTCCCTTCCGTACCAAATAATCTGAAGATGAAGTCGGTTCCAGATTTCTTCCGGAAATAATCGTTTGGCATCCCGCTCCGTTTGTACCACATTTTTTCCATTACTGAATCCCCAACGATACATCAATCTATGAATATGGGTATCCACTGGGAATGCAGGGATACCAAAGGCTTGGGAAACCACTACACTGGCTGTTTTATGACCCACAGCGGGTAATTCTTCTAAAAGCTCAATGCTTCTTGGTACTTCGCCATTATACTTTTCAATCAATATTTGGGATAGCCCATGAATTCCTTTTGATTTCATAGGTGAAAGCCCAACAGGCTTGATGATTTCCCGTATTTCATCCACCGAAAGTTTTACCATATCATAAGGATTGTCAGCCTCGGCAAAAAGGATAGGAGTAATTTGATTAACACGCACATCCGTACTTTGGGCCGATAGTAACACAGCAATTAATAAAGTATAAGGGTCTTTATGGTCTAATGGTATGGGAATTTCGGGATAAATCTCATCCAAAGTTTGGATTACAAAGTCAACCTTTTCTTGTTTAGTCATTTTTGTTTAGCTTTGAATAAAAACAATTAAACAACAAAATCGAAACGTACACATATGGATATGTTAAAAGTAGGGGATAAAGTACCTGAATTTTCTGCAAAAGACCAAGATGGAAACACAATTAATCTCAGTGATTACAAAGGAAAAAAGCTGGTTATCTTTTTTTATCCGCGAGCCAATACGCCTGGTTGCACTGCTGAAGCCTGCAACCTGCGTGACAACTACAAAGCCTTACAGGATGCTGGCTATGAGATTTTGGGCGTGAGTGCCGATTCTCAAAAGAAGCAGTCTAATTTTAAAGAAAAATATGATTTTCCGTTTCCCTTATTGGCCGATGAGGACCATACCGTCCTTGAAATTTTTGGCGTTTGGGGTCCAAAACAGTTTATGGGACGAAAATTTGACGGAATTCACCGTACCACTTTTGTCATTAATGGTGATGGAGTAGTGGAACGGGTTATTGCCAAGGTAAAGACCAAGGATCACGCTTCTCAAATTTTGGAGTAAACTTAAAAAGGCGCTTTTAAAGCGCCTTTTTATCTATCTTAAGCTTCCTCTTTTTCCTTTTTAGGGATTACTTTTCGTGTAAAAAGGTGTTTTTCCTTGATTATTTCGGCAATACCTTCTGGTAGCTCTTCTTCCCATCCGTCTTCGCCATTGATGATTTTTTTCAATACATCCCTGGAGAAAATGTGCATGATGTCAGGGTCATAATCAATAATGTCCATCACTTTCCCATTGTATTTGAAGAATTTGTACAACTCTTTCATCCGTGGGTGTACCTTAACATTGTTGCTGGTCATAATTTGACCAGTTTCTGGATCTTTCATGGGATAGAGGTATACTTTTAAATCTTTGAAGAACAATTTACCAAAGGCTTCAAGAATACCACCACTTAGGTCACGGTAGTATTTCTCGTCAAAAATGTCCACTAGGTTGTTTACCCCCATGGTCAATCCAATTTTGGACTTGGTATAATTGTTGAAATATTCCACCAACTTATAATATTCCTGGAATTTGGAAATTAGTACCGTGTGCCCCAATGAACACAACAGCTCTGCACGATCCATAAAATCCTGTTCATCAATTTCCCCAGAAGCCTTAAGGTTAGAGAGCGTTATCTCAAAGACCACAATGGTATTTTCATATTCCACAGTCTGTTCCCGTACAAAAATATCATACGATTTTTTGAACATATCCATGTTCACCTTGGTCACAGGCCTAAAACTTCCCCTAAGGGCCAAAATATTTTTCTTGTAAAGGACCGCAGCAGGCAAAAGATTGTTCCCATCAGGACCGAACATGACCGCATCGGTCATATTATTTTTGATTAACTGCAAGCTCATCAGTCGGTTGTCCACTTCCTTAAAATTGGGCCCTATAAAATTGACCATATCAATTTCCAAGGTGTCCTTATCTATATGATCATATAGATATTTAAGCAGTTTTTTGGGCTTGTGGAACTTAAAAAAGGCTCCGTACATAAGGTTGACGCCCAAAATACCCAAGGTTTCCTGTTGTAAACGGGCTTCATTTTGTTTAAAACGGATATGCAGGACAATTTCGTCGTATTCCTTTTGGTTTGGATCTAATTGAAATCGGATTCCAACCCATCCATGACCCTTGTACCTTTTGGAAAAATCTATAGTGGCAACGGTATTAGCATAGGTGAAGAACAAATAATCAGGATTGCTCTCACGACTGATACGTTCCTCTACCAACCTCATTTCGTGATCCAGCATTTTCTTCAAACGCGACTGGGTCACGTACCGTCCATCTTCCTCAATCCCATAAATGGCATCACTGAACGATTTATCATAAGCGCTCATCGCCTTTGCAATGGTGCCCGAAGCACCACCGGCCCTAAAAAAATGTCTGGCCGTTTCCTGTCCAGCCCCAATCTCGGCAAAAGTTCCGTAGATATTTGGATTCAAGTTAATTCTAAGGGTCTTTGCCTTTATGGAAGGGATGTTTTCAAAAGCATTCTCTTTGCTTGGTACGGTAGGCATATCCGATATTTTAGTGATGAACAAAGTTACACTCTTCATTCAATCTATTAAATAAATAAGTTATAATTTTGATTTTTATGGATGACAAGATGACCATTACCTTTTTGGGCACTGGAACCTCCCAGGGCATACCTGTTATCGGAAGTGAACATCCAGTTTGTTTGAGCAAGGACCCCAAGGACAAAAGATTACGGGTCTCCGTTTTAATTTCATGGAAGGATTTTAATTATGTGATTGATTGCGGCCCGGATTTTAGGCAGCAAATGTTGACCAATCCCATTGAAAAACTGGACGGAATTTTATTTACCCATGAGCATGCCGACCATACTGCAGGTATTGATGATATTAGACCTTTTTTCTTTCGGCAAGGTGATATTCCCGTCTATGCCCATAATCGAGTGATTACCTCCTTAAAAAAGCGGTTCGATTATATTTTTGCCGATGAAAACCGATATCCTGGAGCACCCGCTGTTCAAGTTGTTCCTGTGGAAAAAGATAGACCTTTTGAGTTGGGAGACATAGAAATCATTCCCATTGAGGCTTATCATAACCGCCTCCAGGTATTTGGCTATCGCTTTGGTGAATTTGTATATCTCACCGATGTGAAACGGGTAGAGGAAGACCAACTCAAAAAAATAAAGGGTGCTAAAGTGCTAGTGGTGAATGCGCTCCGGAAAGAACCCCATCATTCCCATTTTAATTTGGAAGAAGCCATTGAATTTGCGCAAGAAGTTGGGGCAGATAAAACATATTTTACCCATATCAGTCATGTTATGGGTTTTCATGAAGAAGTGGAAAAAGAATTGCCCAAAAACATACATTTGGCCTACGATAACCTACAATTGAAGATTTAAAGATTATGAAGAACAAAATTTTTCTCTATCTGTTTGTATTTGCTGCTTTAGTGGCTTTATATCAATTTATAAGTACCAGCAACATGCAAAAAGCCATGACTTCTGATGTAGAACGACTGGAAACCGAAGTGCAAGAACTCCAAGATTCTTTGCAGAAAAGCCAACTCAAGATATTGGATATGCAATATTTCACGCTGGAGAACAATGATGATGCCTTGGCATATTACGATCATCTCAACTTAGAGGATCCATCTCGATATATTGAGGATAAACTTTTGGAAACCAACGAACAATCTGGAGACAATCCCCTAATTCCTTACGAAGGGATGGAGAGTGATTTCAAAATCAACAAAATCAAGGTGTTGAACCACAAATGGATCATTGTTGATTTTTCGGATGGGAAATATTGGGGTGAGTTGTTTTTACAATATGAATTGAAAGATGACCTAAGCGTAAGTTTTACCCCATTGGACCACCTGCTCTACACCCGGAGCAATTAATAGCTTTCAATTTTAGCATAGTTCATTGTGCAGAATTTTCCAACCCCTCTCAAAAGAAGCATCAAAAAAACACCGGAAAACAAAATCTCCCGATGCTCTTTAAAGATAAACAAGTATTTTTTAATCAATTGCAATCGACAGGACCGCCATCAGTAATGGTCCAGCCTTTGTCAGTGGTCAAATAGGTAAGTGCCAGACCGGTAGACACATCATTACAATATTGAAGCCCGGTTGCATCCAACGTTATACCCTGTGGCGCATTAGGACTGGCCCAGCCCTTCAATGTATTGCTATAGTTCTCGGAGCTTAACCCTGAAAAACTCAACATATCAGTCATATCGGTAACACTGCTGATGTCCCACGCCCCAAGGTCACTGTTAAAAGCATCAGCATTAGTGAACATTCTACTCATGTCAGTGACATTGCTTACATCCCAATCACTCAGACCTGCTCCTTCAAAGGCAACAGCATTAGCGAACATACTAACCATACCAGTAACACTGCTCACATCCCAGCTGCTAAGGTCCCCGTTAAAGGCATCAGCATTAGCGAACATTTCACTCATGTTGTTGACATTACTTGTGTTCCAATCATTGAGTCCGTTTCCTTCAAAGCCAACGGCACCAGCGAACATACCACCCATATTGGATACATTGCTCACATCCCAGCCATTGAGGTCGCCGTTAAAGGCAACAGCAGAGGCGAACATACCACTCATATTGGTCACTTGGGAGAGATTGGGCACATCCGTGGCGTTGTACACCATGTTTTCACAATCTATGAAAGCATTTTTCATGCTGGCCCATGGGTTGGTACCCCATTGTTCTATGCTTGCCAATTTAAGCGCATCAGCTTGAGTGACAAGCTCATATTTATCCATTAAAATTGCCGGAAAAGTGCCCTTTATGGTCACGGTATGTGCACCCGGTTGGGTGTATTGGTGTTGTGCGGCAAAGTTGTTGAAGGTAATGTTCTCAACCGTGCCATCTCCCCAGTCTATGGTATAGTTATAGGTAAGGTTCGGATCTACCCCAATCTTAATGGATTCATTGTTGGCTGTGGTGACCCACACTGTGATAAAGGAAGCGGGGTCCTCGGCCAAGGATTCGATCACATTGGTAACGGTGATGGTGATTTCTGCAAAGACAGGGTCGTTGACATTGTCGGTCACCTCTACGGTAATGGTGTGTTCATCAGTGGTCTCAAAGTCCAGGGATTTGCCCGTCGCTAGACTAAGTTTGCCATCTGTGGTAATCTCAAACAAGTTGCTACTGTTTGCGGCGATACTGAAAGTGAGCTTATCACCCTTGTCGGCATCGGTAGCGGTCACCGTTCCAATGGTCGCCGTATCGGTTATGTTTTCGGCAGCAGGGAAGGTTTGCGCCTTCATTTCTGGGATGGTGTTCGGGGTGCTTGGCCCATCATCCTTGCTACAGGAAATCATAAGGCTCAAAGCAAAAAGGGTCAGAAACAGCAATTTTTTTCGTTCCATCTTTTAAAATTTAAGGGGTTGAAACCACAATTTCACAAAACTCCTGCTGACTCTTTGGGGTGATCTGACGGTTGCTATTTTTGGATTGATGTGAGCCCCTTTTGGCTAATGACTGTTGGATTGTTGGAAGTCAAAAGATGAACTTGAACTTGAGACTTGATCTTGAGCTTTTTTGACTGCCCAACGCCTACCTGACACGAATCCCACAAATTGGCACGAAGGTTTTGCTCTTGACTCTTCAGCTTGACTCTTGATTAATTGATTATTGGATAGTTGATTCTTGGAAGTCAAAAGCATGAACTTGAACTTGAGACTTGAACTTGAGCTTTTTTGACTGCCCAACGCCTACCTGACACGAATCCCACAAATTCGCACGAAGAGTTTGCTCATGGTTCTTGATTCTTGAGCTTGACTCTTAATAGGGGTAGTGACCTCATAGCTACGAAAAGTATCAATTCAGCTCATAAGCCCCATAAATATGGAAACGCCGGACATAGTATACCACCCACGCCGGGTTAAAGTGACCATAGCTGGCCGGACGAAA
>JAUIBH010000017.1 GCA_030427985.1 Bacteroidia bacterium
TTTTATACTTGGAAATAGCATTAAAGGATTTTTCAATTCTTTTAATGCTATTTTTTTTTTGTACCAAAGATTGATTCCTCGGTATCTTAATTAGGATGTTCTTTAGGTAATCCCTTCTTATGCGGGCCACGGGAGGATATTCAGGGCCTAAAATTTGGTTCCCCAGCACATTTCTAAGGGAACCGACCATCCATTGGGCCGCTTCGTTCAATTTATTGAAATCCCTGTCTTTCAAAGTGACTTTAATGATGCGTACCACAGGAGGATATTTAAACTGCTCCCGCTCATACACCTGCTCTGCGAACATTTTACTGTAATTGTTGGTAGTCACCTGCTGCAATATTTGATGGTAGGGGTTGTAGGTCTGAATCAGCACCTTACCCCGTTTTTGGGTACGTCCTGCCCGACCAGCCACTTGGGTCAACATTTGAAAACTGCGTTCATGGGCTCGGTAATCCGGAAAGTTCAACATTGAATCTGCATTCATGATTCCTACCAAACTTACATTTCTAAAATCCAGCCCTTTTGTGACCATCTGTGTGCCTACCAAAATGTCCATCTCTTGGTTTTCAAAGGCTGAGATAATTTTTTCATAGGCGTATTTTCCACGGGTGGTATCCAAATCCATCCGACCCACAACTATTTCAGGAAAAAGTTGGTTGAGTTCCTCCTGAATTTGTTCCGTTCCAAAGCCTTTATTGTCCAAAGTAGCACTTCCACAAGCTAAGCAGGCTTGCTGTAAGGCCATGTGATAGCCACAGTAATGGCATCGCAATTGGTTTCTATGTTGATGGAAGGTAAGACTCACATCGCAATTGGGACACTGGGCCACATGGCCGCAGGTGGTACATTCCACCACTGGGGCAAATCCCCTTCGATTCTGAAAAAGAATCACCTGCTCCCCCTCTTCCAAAGCCTCTTCAATCGCTTTGAGCAAGGTTTCGGAAAAATGACCTTTCATTCGCTTTTTTCGGGTAGCTTCTTTGATATCCACCAAATTGATGTCCGGCATCAACACATCTCCATAGCGATACTGGATGGAGGCATACCCATATTTCCCTTTTTTGGCATTGTCCATGCTTTCTATGCTGGGAGTGGCCGAACCTAAAATTACATCGGCCTTGTGCAGGGAAGCCAAAACAATGGCTGCATCACGTGCGTGGTACCGTGGCGCTGGGTCAAATTGTTTGAAGGAGCTCTCATGTTCCTCATCCACCACTACCAAACCCAAATTGGAAAACGGCAAGAACAGCGAAGAACGGGCACCAATGACAATTTGCGCTTTCTCGGCCTGGGCCAACACATTGTTCCAGACCTCCACTCGTTCATGAATACTGTATTTGGAATGGTACACCGACACTTTATGCCCAAAATAATGCCGTAGCCGATTGATCAATTGGGAAGTCAGGGCGATTTCGGGCAATAGATAAAGAGACTGCTTACCCTCCTCCAAGCACTGCTGAATGAGTTTTACATACACCTCGGTTTTCCCAGATGACGTTACACCATGAAGCAAAACGGGTTTATTTTGTCCAAATCCAGTTTTGATATCCTCCAAAGCCTTGGCTTGATGTTCGTTGAGGCTAACATTTTCAGATGCTGATGATTCCTCTTTATAATCCACCCTATCTTTTCGGATATGATATTCTTCCAAAATATTTTTATCAATCAGCGCCTTAATGACTGCTCTGGAACCGCCACTTTCCTTTTCAAGCTCTTCAATGGGAATAGGCTTATTATTTTTAGCCCTAATCTGAAAAAGTGATAACACCACCTGACTCTGTTTGGGGGCTCTGGAAAGTTCGTTGAGCAGTTCTTCCAATTGGGTTTCATCGTCATACACATCAGAAAGCTTTACATACCGCACCAATTTGGGTTTGTACTGCTCGTACAACTCCTCTTTTTGGTTCACCACCCCTTTTTGCACCAATCGGTTGACCAATGCCAATACATGCTTTTTATCTACAATATCACTGATTTCTCCAATTTTGAGGGCAGTTTGATGTTGCAAAGCTTCATAAACCAAAAACTCATCGTCCTTGAGTTCCATTTCATCAATGTCTGCTTCCTTATTGGGCAAGACCAAGGTTTCGCTTTCCAGTAGAAAGGCGCTGGGCAGAGCACTCCGGATAACTTCTCCCAAAGTGCACATATAATAGTGGGCAATCCACTCCCAGTGTTTCAACTGAATGGAATTCACCAGGGGTGTTTCATCCAAAATCTGGTAGATTTCTTTAGCCTCATAGGCAGTTGGAGCGTTACTGTGGACTTGATATACCAAAGCGGTGTAAATCTTGGATTTGCCAAAGGGAACCGCCACCCGCATTCCAGGCTGTAAAAAATCCGCTTCTTGTGGGGTAATGCTGTACGTAAAAAGGCGTTCCAACGGAATGGGCAATACAACGTCCAGAAAATAATCCATATTTATTCCTACTTAACTCGGTGCCAAGTTTGCGTTCTGTACAAAAAAACTAAATAGCCTCTTACCTTCAACCGATTGTCATTTTCAGGATCCAACCACAACTTTCCCCTAAATTTTATGCCATTTTCTGGATCCAACATCTCGTTGCCCTTATATTCATCTTTGTGATTTTTTTTAAGGTCTTTAAAAATTTGCAAGCCCAATATCGGTTTGTCTTTGAATTCGTCATCACACTTTGAACAAATTGCATCTTCTTTTCCCTTCTCCAGAATCTCTATGATTTTCCCCTGTAACAACCCATTTTCCTTGTAGATATGGACAATGGCTTTTTCTATGCCGTTTCTGTCATCCACGGTTTTCCATTTTCCTACTACAGTTTGGCCACATACCGCCTGAACATACAGGAATGCCATGAACAGAAACCACTTATTGAACATCTTGCCGTTTTTCATGCTGTTTTTTTAAAGAATTAAGGGTTGCATTCAATTCAAATCCCAATAAAAGGATGTTGGAATTTAACCAAATAAAAACCATTAAAATCAACAATCCTCCCAAGGCCCCGTACAGTTCATTATATCTGGCAAATTTTTCCACATAGATTCCAAAGAGGTATGAGGTCAGTAAGAACAATAAGGTTGTCATTAAAGCTCCAATGGAAAAAAAGCGTGCTTTTCTACCTTCTGCAGTACCAAAATAATACAGGATTGAAGTGGTAAGGTAAGATAGGGAAATGAAAAATAATATTTTGGCTACCTGTATACCAAGCGTATCGCCTTTTTCAATATCGTATCCAAAGGTTTTCCCTAGGTATTCGCTGGTATATTCCACAATATAAAATTCAAAGTACACAAAGGCCACCGCACCAACGATCAAGAGTATGGAGAGAATCAGACCCACCATTAATGCGTAAGCATATTGACGAAAGAAATTCCGGGTGAGTTCTACATGGTATGAGTTTTCAAACCCTCCAAAAATGGCATTTACCCCATTGGCCACCAAAAAAATGGAAACCAAGAATGCGGATGATAGCAGCCCTCCTTGTTTTTGATCCTTGATCTGTTGATAAATATCCCCGAAGTAATCCCCTGTGGCAGTGGGCAAAAACGATTCTAAAAATGCCAAGAACTGGGCATCAAAATTTTCATTTCCCACGCGTACATACGGAATTATAAACGGAATCATGGTCACCAAAAAAATAAGCAGCGGGAACAGCGCCATGAACAAACTGAATGCAATGGAACTGGCCCGGGTGGAAAGGGCGCCTCTTACAATGCCCAGCAGATACATTTCCATCAAGTCATAGAAAGAAAGTCCCTCAAAAGCTTTGAGTTTTATTTTTTTAAACAATCCCACCACCCAATTGACGACTGGAATTTTTTCTAATTGTTCTTCTATAACTTTGGACATTACACGGCTTTTAAACTTAGGTCCATATTATGTACGGAATGCGTTAAAGCCCCAGAGGAAATATAATCCACACCGCACTCGGCATATTTTCGGATAGTGTCTTCATTGATTCCCCCGGAAGATTCTGTAAGACATTGATCTCCAATCGTCTTAACCGCTTTTCTAGTATCTTCATAATTGAAATTATCCAGTAGAATCCTATACACCCCTTGGGATTGAAGAATTTCCTGAACTTCATCCAAATTCCGTGCTTCAACGATTATTTTCAAATCCTTTTTCATATCCCTAAGATATTGCTGAGTCTTTTGAATTGCCTTGGTGATGCCCCCAGCAAAATCAATGTGGTTATCCTTGAGCATGATCATATCGTACAATGCAAATCGGTGGTTCTCTCCTCCTCCAATGGTAACAGCCCATTTTTCCAATGCCCTTATCCCTGGGGTGGTCTTTCTAGTGTCTAATATTTTGGTGCCCGTGCCTTCTAAAAGGTCCACATACTGCTTTGTCTTTGTAGCAATGGCACTCATCCGCTGCATGGCATTGAGTACCAATCGTTCGGCTTTTAAAATGCTTTGCGAACTTCCCTCTACATAAAAAACAATATCTCCATATTTTACCGGACTACCATCGGTTATCAACACCTCAACTTGTAGTTTTGGGTCGACTTTGTTGAACACCTGCCTAGCAAATTCCACACCGGCAATGATGCCTTCATCCTTGACCAATAATTTTGCCTTTCCAGTCGCCGTGTCAGGAATACAAGCCAATGAGCTGTGGTCACCATCGCCCACATCCTCTCTGATGGCATTGGTAATGATTAAATCAAGTTCGTTTTGAAATTGTTCTTCGGATATCATCCTCATGGGGTTTTAACGAAAATAGTAAAAACAATACTGTTGTTCGGCAATTTAACTGCTGAGTTATTGAGGTGTTTGTTTATGAGGTGTAGTGTTCAAAGCTAACTGGTTCAATGTCAAGTTTCAAGTTCAAGTTCAGGTTTCAAGTACATTAGAGGAGATAGGTATATTTACTGCCAGTAGAAGGGTGGAGTTTCGGTTAACTACTATTTGATGCTAATACAAAAGATTAAATATTTTTCAACCGTTCCATTACTTTGCTTCTTGTTTTTGAACTTGAATCTGAACTTGAGTTTATCAACTTACTTCCGTCTTCCCTTTTTCATTTTAATAATCTATTTTTGGGCATGCAGATTACTTTGATTGCCATTGGAAAAACGGATAATGTTGATCTAGAACAACTTATATCGATTTATGAAAAGCGGTTACAGCATTACATAAAGTTCCAATTCCAAATCATTCCCGACCTAAAAAACAGCAAAAATCTTTCTGAGGCCCAGCAAAAGGAAAAGGAAGGTGAATTGATATTGGGCCAACTCCAACCTTCGGATGCCCTAATCCTTCTTGATGAACGAGGAAAACAGTATGCATCGGTTGAATTCTCACAATTCCTGCAAAAAAAGATGAACAGTGGAATCAAGAACTTGGTTTTGGCCATTGGCGGACCTTATGGATTCAGCGATGCAGTTTATACCAAAGCCAATGCAAAAATCAGTCTATCCAAAATGACCTTTTCCCATCAAATGGTGCGCTTGTTCTTGGTGGAACAGCTTTATCGTGGATTCACCATTCTACGGAACGAGCCGTACCATCATCAATAATTAAAAGTTCAAGAATCAAGTTCAAACTCAAGACCGCTTCGCTTAAAGATGTAAGAACAAAGACTGGTCGTGGTTCTTGATTCATGAGTCTTGGTTCTTGTTTAGCTTGGGGCTATTCTACTGAAAATAAATCCCAATTGACAAAAAGACCGCTGCGCTTAAAGACGCGAGAATAGAGACTGATTGAACTTGATTCTTGAACTTGACTCTTGGTTCTTATGTCTTAAATCTACTGGAACTAGTAAAGTACCCTAAATTTAATCGTATTCTCAATTTTCTTTAGCGCCTTGATCACATCTTTATCGTATTCCTTGTCCAAATCGGTGATTACATAGCCCACGTCTGGGTCCGTTGACAGGTACTGCCCGGAAATATTCAAGCCATATTTGGCGAGAACCTCATTGATCTTGGCCATAATTCCTGGAACATTTTTGTGGATGTGCAAGAATCGGTGTGCCTTGTTCTGTTTGGGCAATCTGATATTCGGGAAATTCACAGCATCCACCGTATTTCCAGAATTGATGTAATCCATAATCTTATTGGGGACAAAATCGGCGATGTCTCGTTGTGCCTCCTCTGTACTTCCACCAATATGTGGAGTAAGAATTACATTGGACAAGCCTTGTAACGGAGTTGAAAATTCGCCATTGCTCCGTGGTTCTGATGGATACACATCAATAGCGGCCCCACCTAGTTTTCCACTTTTTAGGGCTGCTGCCAAAGCTTCAATATCCACCACAAAACCTCTTGAAAGATTGATGAGTTTGGCACCATCCTTCATTTGGTTGATTTCACGTTCGCCAATAAAGTTTTTGTTGGCCTTATTATCATCAATATGCAACGTAACAACATCCGAAATAGACAAAAGGTCTTCCAGAGTGCTGCATTTAACCGCATTACCCAATGCCAATTGGTCTGCGACATCATAATAATAGACCCGCATCCCCATGGCTTCGGCCAGAACGGACATTTGCTTACCAATGTTACCATAACCTACAATACCAAGGTTTTTACCACGTACTTCCTGTGATCCTATGGCTGTTTTGTTCCATTCGCCATTGTGAATCTCAGTACTGCGCGGAAAAATACTACGCATAAGCATGATGGTCTGCCCTATGGCCAATTCCACCACGGAACGCGTATTGCTATAGGGGGCATTGAAAACAACCACGCCTTTCTTTTTACTATAATCCAAATCGATTTGCGTAGTTCCGATGCAAAATGCACCAACTACCAATAATTTGTCGGCTGCTTCCAATACTTTTTGGGTGACTTGGGTCTTGGAACGAATGCCCAAAACATGCACGCCCTTAATGCGCTCAATAAGCTCTTCTTCGGGCAGACTGTGCTTTACAAGTTCAACAGAAAAGCCTTCTTCAGATAGATTATCAAAAGCGGCTGGGTGTACATTCTCCAGTAAAAGGATTTTGATCCTGTTTTTAGGGTAGGATAGGTTTCTTGGTAAATCGTTCACAAATAAAAATTCATCTAGGTTAGGTGCAACGTGGTCGGCATTGTTCGTGGCTTTTTCACGGTGCACATTTTCAGTGTAAGCAAAAAACTTATGGGCAATTCCGGCTTCGCGCATGACATAATCACTGTAGCCATCACCAATAACCTGAACCTCACCGTCCAAGTCAAGTCGTTTTAAGCACTCTATTTTTCCATTGTGGGAAGCCAACACATTGGTCTCATCGAATCCGGTGATGTTCCCTTCTTCATCAAAAGTAAAGGTATTGGCATAAACGCGATCAGAAGGAATATTGTACTCCGCAACGATAGGATCAATAAATTCCTTGAAACCACAGGATATGACATAAATATCTTCGGCAAATTCATGGAAAAAATCTTTGTTTGATGCAATGGACTTGGATATTTTTTGACGGAGTTCCACCACCAAATTTTCCAAATCACTTTTATTGGCATTCAACAATCGGATTCTTCTTTCGAGAGATTCTGTGAATGAAATATCGCCATCTATCCCTAAATTGGTAATGTGCTGAATTTCAGCAACAATCTCCTCTCGTTTGGGGTTGCCTTGAAGGGTCATCTCGGCCAACACATCCAGTGCCTCTACTCGAGTAAGGGTACTGTCAAAATCAAAAACATATTTACGCCCCGTTTCCACCATGGATAGCTACAAAAAATTAAGGGGTAAAATTAAACATAAATTCCATCCTTCTAATCGGAACTTATCAAAAACCTTACACATTTGTGGATAAATCAAAAATCCATTACGATTTGTTTCAAATGGCACCCAAAAATTATCGTTTTGCAATGAGGTGATGCATAAAAGCCAAGTTCAAGTCCAAGAATCAAGTTCAAATAACTCACTTCAAACTTCGGACTTCCGGCTTCCGACTTCAAACATTAGAACCATCTTCGGGTAAGCTTGCAATACATGCTATACTCCTTGCCAAACTTTTCCAAGAGTACTTTTTCTTCGGGTATAATCTGAAAATGGTTCATCCAATACACAAAACCCGCTGCCAATAAAGTGTTGAAAGCATTTCCCAGCTTTAGACCAAAGGCCAACAACACAAGCAACATAGCCAAGTACATGGGATTTCTACTGTAGTTATAGAGTCCGGAGGTGACCAATTTGGATGCTTTTTGTGGACTTAAAGGGTCTACTGTAGTTTTTTTGAATGCAAATTGCGCCACAGATAAGACGGCTATCAATGTCCCAAGACCGAGGAGTACCCAGGCCAATTCACCCCTGCCGAAGAACTCGAACTCTCCTACTGGTAAAAATTTGTCCAATAAATACATTAACCCTCCAAAAATCAACATTATTACCGCTGGTGGCACTTTCATTTTCATGGAAATCGCTTAAAGTCCGAAATTACTACTTTTGAAACTCAATTAGAACCCTTTTTTTCTTGAAACTAGTATTTGCTACCCATAACGACCACAAGCTGAAGGAAGTGCAACAACTACTTCCCGACTACATTGAACTACTTTCCTTAAAAGACATTCAATGTTTTGATGAAATCCCTGAAACTGGGGAAACGCTGGAAGAAAATGCCAAAATCAAGGCTAATTTCGTGACCCAAACCTATGGTTTGGATTGCTTTTCGGATGATACCGGACTTTTGGTGGATGCGTTGAACGGAAGTCCCGGTGTTTATTCCGCCCGCTATGCCGGGGAACAAAAAAGTGCCCAAGACAATATGGTCAAACTTTTATCGGAATTGAAAGGAGAAGAAAAACGAAGCGCTCATTTTAAAACGGTCATACATTTAAACCTTAAAGGACATAGCTATACGTTTGATGGTATTGTGGAAGGAACCATCACCCAAGAAGAACAAGGTTCGGGCGGATTTGGCTATGATCCTATTTTTAAGCCAGATGGGTTTGACCAAACATTTGGGGAACTTCCTTCAGCAACCAAAAATGCCATCAGCCATCGCGGACGAGCCATTCAGAAATTGGCAAACTTTTTAAAAAACAAGACTTTATAGCATCCACCCTATAAATTTAGCGTACATTTGTCGCTTTATTAACGCCGCCGGTATGGGCAAGGTGTTGCGATGGGCTTAACGGTTATACACAAATCGCTCTATGCAACACAACATATTTGCGATTTAAGGTATACACCGCTATGACAAAATTTGAAACCTTGGGGTTAGAGCAACCCCTATTGGATGCTATTTCCGACCTTGGATTTGAATCTCCATCCGAAGTACAAGAAAAATCAATCCCAATTTTATTGGAGCAAGACACCGATTTGGTGGCCTTGGCCCAAACAGGAACTGGAAAGACCGCCGCTTTTGGTTTTCCCATGATTCAAAAAATACATGCAGAGAGCAGGACCACGCAAGGATTAATCCTCTCTCCTACCCGCGAACTCTGTTTGCAGATCACCAACGAACTAAAACTCTACTCCAAATATGTAAAAGGGTTGAGTACCGTTGCCATTTATGGTGGTGCCAGTATAACAGAGCAAGCCAGACAGATAAAGCGTGGCGCTCAAATTGTGGTCGCCACACCTGGCCGAATGAAGGATATGATTGGTCGTGGTATGGTGGACATTTCCAAAATCGATTATTGTGTTTTGGATGAAGCTGATGAAATGTTGAACATGGGCTTTTATGAAGACATCAAGGATATCCTGTCCAACACCCCAAAAGAAAAACTGACTTGGCTATTTTCTGCAACCATGCCCAAAGAAGTGGCTTCCATTGCCAAAAAATTCATGCACCAACCGGTTGAAATCACGGTTGGAACCAAGAATGCCGGGGCTTCCACGGTGCAACACGAATACTATGTGGTAGGTGGTCGTGATCGCTACGCAGCTTTAAAGCGCTTGGCCGATGCCAATCCAGGTATTTTTTCTGTAGTTTTCTGTAGGACCAAACGCGATACGCAACGAGTTGCCGAAAAATTGATTGAGGATGGCTATAATGCCGGAGCTTTGCATGGCGATTTGAGCCAAAACCAGCGTGATTTGGTCATGAACGCTTTCCGAAAAAAGCAGGTGCAGATGTTGGTGGCCACCGATGTTGCTGCAAGAGGAATTGATGTGGATGATATCACCCACGTCATCAACTACCAACTCCCTGATGAGATTGAAACCTATACCCACCGTAGTGGTCGAACCGGTAGGGCTGGGAAATCTGGAATTTCCATGGTTATCGTTACACGTTCTGAACAACGGAAAATCAAGACCATTGAAAAAATCGTCAAGCAGGAATTTGTAGCTAAAAAGATTCCATCGGGCATTGAAATCTGCGAGATACAGTTGTACCACTTGGCCAATAAAATCAAGGAAACCAAGATCAATAAAGAAATTGATGCTTATTTGCCCGCCATTAATGATGTGCTGGAAGGCATTGATAGGGATGAGCTTATTAAAAAAATGGTTTCCGTGGAGTTCACCCAGTTTTCCAATTACTATAGTAAAACCAAGGACCTGAACACCTCCGACAGTAGTGGCGAACGTTCACAAAAAGGAAGTTCAGATGGTGGCAATAGTGGCTCGGTACGCTATTTTATCAACGTTGGAGAACGAGATGGTTACGATTGGATGTCGCTCAAAGATTTCCTTCGGGATACGCTAAACCTTGAAAAAGAAGATATCTACAACGTAGATACTAAGGATAGTTTCTCCTTCTTCAACTCAGATGCACAGCTTACGGATTTTATCCTTCAAACCTTTACTGAATTTAAGGTAGATGGGCGCTTCATCAATGTTGAAGTCTCCAAAAAACCAGGAGGTTCGGGCAAAGGAGGACGCAAAAGGGACCGCAAGCGCGGACACCGAAAAGGTGGCGGAAACAAATCGTTCAAAGGAGGCAAAAAAGGAGGTTATGGTAAAAAAGGAGGCAAAAAAAGACAGGGCTTCTATTAGTTAATTCTATATTAAATGGTAAGGGGCTCCTATTTATTTTTCTTTGTTTAGTACTTTTATACCTACAAAGATTGCATGAGAAGATTTCTACTTACACTTTTTGCTATCATCCCTTTGTTGTGCTTGGCCCAGAACGAAGATGAAAGTCCTACGTTGGAAGAACTGACCATTACCGTGGTCAATGCGCAAACCGATTTTCCGCTGGAAAGTGTACACGTCATCAACCTAAATCAGGTAATAGGAACCATTACGGACCAAAAAGGACAGTTTACCATAGAAGCTGCGGTAAACGACACGCTCTACTTGAGTTATTTGGGTTTTAAATCACAAAAAGTGCGGGTCACCAACGATATGTTCAAGATTGAGGATACCAAAATTGCCTTGACCGAATTGGCCTATGCTTTGGAAGAAGTAATCGTGACCCACTATCAACTTACCGGATATCTGGAAATTGATGTTAAGAACCTTCCTGTCAACAATGCCTATCAGTATAGCATTTCAGGGTTGAATACAAGCTATGAAGCCGGCAGCAAAAGCCCCAGCGCTGTGACCAAAGTGTTGGGGGCCATCCTAAATCCGGCCGACCTCTTGCGAAACCTTTTTGGGAAAAAACCAAGGCAAATGCGGAAATTACGACAAATGAAGGAAGACGATGACATCAGAAACCTGCTGGCCTCCAAATTTGACCGTGAGGTACTCACCGAACTGCTTCAGTTGGAGAAAGTGGATATTGAAGATATCCTGAACAACTGTAATTATTCCAGATCTTTTATCAACACAGCCAATGACCTTCAGATTTTGGATGCTATTTCAAGCTGCTACGAAGAGTATAAAGTATTGAACAGAAATTAAACCTTACCTGTTTTCCGTTTTTGGGCCGATGGGCAAAGCTTAAATAAATTTTAGAATTTCATATTCATTTTATAGCTTTAAACAAAATCCCAAAACATGAAAAAACTACTTGTTCTCATGTCTTTCCTACCCCTTTTTATTGGCTGCAAGGAAGTTAAAAAAAAGCAACAAACAGTAGAGCAGGTAGTTGAACAAGAGGCACCCAAAAAGGAAGTGCCCTTTGTTTGGGAAGGTGCCAACATTTACTTTGTGTTGACAGACCGCTTCAACAACGGAAACCCAGATAACGATGTTAATTTTGACAGAACCGAAGAAACCGGAGTGCTTCGGGGGTTTGAAGGAGGTGACATCCTTGGGGTTACCCAGAAAATTGAAGATGGCTATTTTACCGATTTGGGCATAAATGCCATTTGGCTTACCCCTTTGGTGGAACAAGTGCACGGTGCCACAGATGAAGGAACGGGTAACACCTATGCTTATCATGGGTATTGGGCCAAGGATTGGACAGCTCTGGACCCCAACTTTGGCACGCGAAAAGACTTGGAAAATTTGGTGAAAGTGGCTCACGCCAAGGGTATTCGAATTCTTTTGGATGTTGTGCTCAACCACACTGGACCGGTTACCGATAAAGACCCGGTTTGGCCCGAGGATTGGGTACGGACTGGCCCTACATGCGAGTTCACCACCTATGAAAACACCACAGCCTGCACTTTGGTGGAAAACCTGCCCGATATTCTTACCGAATCCGATGAAAATGTGGAACTCCCCGATGCTTTATTGGCCAAATGGAAAGAAGAAGGTCGTTTGAGCAAGGAGCTGGATGAGCTACAGCTCTTTTTTGAACGCACCGGGTATCCTAGGGCACCTCGGTATTACATCATCAAGTGGTTGACCGATTATATCAACGATTTTGGTGTGGATGGATTTCGGGTGGATACCGTAAAGCATGTCAACGAAAATGCTTGGGAGGATTTGCACAAAGAGGCCAATTATGCCTTTGAAGCATGGAAGAGAAAGCACGAGAACTACATATTGGATGATAATCCCTTTTATTTGGTCGGGGAAGTCTATAATTATGGCATTTCCACAGGTAGGGATTTTGATTTTGGGGACAAAAAGGTGGATTTCTTCAATTATGGCTTCAAAAGTCTTATCAATTTTGAACTAAAGACCGATGCCGATAAAAACTACGAGACCATTTTTAAAAAATACAGTCGACTGCTCCACACCAAATTGAAGGACAAAAGTGTTTTGAATTATCTAACCTCGCATGATGATGGCTCCCCTTATGACAAGGAACGAAAAAAGCCTTACCGTGCCGCCAATGTACTTTTGTTAACCCCAGGAGCCTCGCAAGTGTATTATGGTGATGAAACCGCTAGAAGCCTTATCATTGAAGGTACTCAAGGTGATGCCACCTTACGTTCCTTTATGAACTGGGAAGAACTCGATTCAATTCCAAAAATCCAAAAAGTGCACAAACACTGGCAAAAATTGGGGCAATTCCGAAGAAACCACCCTGCCGTGGGCGCTGGAAAACACAAACGCTTGGCCAAATCCCCTTATGTGTTCTCCAGAACGTATGATACTGGTGACTATCGAGACAAAGTTGTGGTGGGGCTCGATTTACCTAAAGGTAGAAAATCCCTTTGGGTTAAGGGTTTTTTTGGTGACGGTACTAAGTTGTTCGACACTTATTCCGAAACCGAAGTCACCGTAGCCAATGGAAAGGTCATTTTGGAAAACGACTTTGATATTGCCCTCTTGGAATTGGTGGAATAATGTTTATTGTCTGGAATGCAAAGCAATCCTATTTCCCTCTGAATCCAAAAAAACTGCCATATACCCTATATCAGGGCTGATTTGGGTCTTGGCCTGAACAATTTTACCCCCATTCGCTTCTATTCGATCAAGTTCGTTTTGAAGATCAATGCTATTAAAATAAATTAAAACCCCTTCACATTCACTGGGTTTGTACCAATCTTTGTTTTGAATCAACGAACCTGAAGTGCCAGGTTTTCCATGATCAGCAGGGAACCAGCCCATTTTTGTACCTCCCAAATCGTGTAATTGTATTTCAATCTGAAATACAGCTTCATAAAACTTTTTCGCGCGGTCTATATCCATCACTGGAATCTCAAACCAGCCCACCAAATTGAATTCCATACCTATTGATTTTCCAAAATACCTTTTAAACTGGCAAGACCTTCTTCAAAATCCTTACCAACGGCTTTGTCCATATTCATGAACAACATCATAATTGTCATCGGAAACTTGTTTTTCCCAGAGAAGCCCCAAGCCACTTTAGTAGTATTAGCATCCACCTCTTCAGTGGTGATATAGGCATCCGAAGTGGATTTCCATGGTTTTAAGAATCTAAGTTCGGATTCTATGCGTTCGCCCTCCACAATCTTGGTAATTTCCTGCTCTCCCTCGCCTACTTCTTTATTTCCGTTCCAGTAGTTCATGGAACCGACCTCGCCATCCGTTCCTGTGAATTTTTGCTCCATATTGGGGTCTCGCTTGCCCCATGGGGACCATTCGCCCTGTTTTTTAAGCGACCTCAGATAGGCAAAAACCGTGGATTTGGGCTTGGCAATTTCAATGGATCGTGAAACATTATAGGTCTTTGGCGCTATTGCGGCCAAAATGAGTATCAGCAGCACAATACCTGCTAAAATGTAGAGTAGCGTTGTCATGGTTGTAAATGATTGGTTACCAGCTAAAAATACAAAAAAGTTTAATCGGACAAATACCTTTTGATAATCCCTTTCACATTTTTAATGGACTTTTTGGTCCAGTCCAATCGTTTCTCTAGAACTTCAATGTCCGACAACTGCCAATCCAGCGAAGAGTCCCGTATTTTTTGAGCCAAGTCCTGAATAATGATGGCCGCAGACACAGAAACATTCAAGCTTTCCGAAAAGCCCACCATGGGAATTTTTAGGAATCCATCGGCATGTTGCATGACTTCCTCGCTCAATCCTTCCTTTTCGGTTCCAAAAAAAAGTGCTGTTTTGGTCTTGGGAAAAAAATCTGGCAGCAACTGGGAATCGTTATGGGGAGTTGTAGCAATGATTTGGTAGCCGTCGCTTTTGAGTTTATCAATGCACTCAGATGTATTCCGGTAGCGGTAGACATCCACCCATTGCTCTGCGCCCATCGCTATGTTTTTATCCAGTCGTTTACCAAAACGGTCCTCAATCACATGCACATCTTGAACCCCAAATACATCGCAACTTCGGATAATGGCGCTCGTGTTGTGCATTTGGTAGACATCCTCAATGGCCACCGTGAGCAATCTGGTCCTGTTTTGCAGTACGTTCAAAAAACGCTGCTTCCGTTCTTCGGTGAGGTAAGTTTCCAAATAAGTGAGCAAGTCATCATCAAACATAAATTCAAGATAGGAAAAAATGAAAAGGTGGATTCCTGAAAAATGGATTTGCTATCTTAGGGCTACATCCAATAAAACACTTTATGATGATATCACAGAATACCAACAACCAAAAGAGGAGATTTTTTCTAATACCAATGCTCTTCGGCGTAATGGTTATTTTTCTTTCTTTTACCAATAAAGCCATTCCAGAAGAGTCTGGCTTCAATAAGAACAAGGATTTGTTATTGGCTCAATTTGACTGCAAAACTGATGTTGACGACCTACATACCGTTGCAGCTTTTGCCACTCTTTTGACCGATTCAAGCTTTAGCGGAATCAATTATCATGCGGTTGCTGGCACCTACGGTATACAAGAGGGGCTGTACGTTCCACCAAACCCCCTATTTGAACTCGCTTTTGGTGATAATTGGACCGATGCCCACAACAATATTGATTCTGCCGTTGAGCGTGTCAAAACCATTGTCAAAACTACCCTTGACAAGGATGGGGATATTTGGATAGCGGAAGCAGGTCAATCAGATTTCACCGCAGAACTTATCAAATCCATTCATTCCGATTTCCCTGAAATAAATACTACGGAACGAATTCATGTAGTGCAACACAGCAATTGGAATGAGGAATCAACTTCTCCTGAAGACCTTAAATTTGTCAAAGAACATTCCGGTTATATAAAAATTCCTGATGGAAATTCAGTGGGAAATGGTTCTCCAGGGTTTCGGGATCCAGAGTACTCCAAGTGGAACACGAACATGAACAATCCCAAATTGATTGAAATTTGGGAACTTGCGATTGAAATATCCAATACCTACAATGGAAAAGAAGGGCGTTATAACAACGAAGCTGTTTCTGCGGGAGGATTAGACTTCTCGGACCTATCTGAGGTTTGTTACATTCTGAACATACAAAACATAAAGGACGCTACAGAGTTTTTTGAGCTTTATTCCAACTAAGCCATTTTTACCTTTCAACAAAAAAATTGAACCATAAATGTCCAAACCAAAAATAGTTGTACTGACCGGAGCCGGCATGAGTGCCGAAAGTGGTCTAAAGACTTTTCGGGATGCCAATGGGCTATGGGAGGGTCATGATGTCATGGAAGTGGCGTCACCCCATGGCTTTGCCCGAAACCCAGAATTGGTATTGGAATTCTACAACCAACGGAGGCGGCAATTATTGGAAGTAAATCCCAACGCGGGGCATTTGGCACTCGCTACCCTAGAACAACATTTTGACGTAAGCATCGTCACCCAAAATGTGGACAACCTCCATGAGCAAGCGGGCAGCTCGCATGTAGTTCACTTGCATGGCGAACTGTTTAAAGTGCGTAGCACCCGCGATGAAACCTATATTTTGGATTGGACCAAAGATTTGGTTCTGGGCGATTTAGATGAAAATGGGCATCAACTCCGCCCCCATATTGTTTGGTTCGGGGAAATGGTGCCAATGATGGAAACCGCGGCACGCATTACCCAACAGGCCGATATTTTGATCATCATTGGTACGTCCATGCAGGTGTATCCCGCCGCTGGATTGATTCATTATGCGCCCAAACAGGTTCCTATTCATTTTGTGGACCCTAAGCCCACGGTGCGTTCAACGGATTTTGACAATCTTACAATACGGGCAGAAACCGCTGCCAAGGGCGTTCCTATTCTTGTTGAAGAGCTGATTCGTAGTTGGACCTAGCCGCTTTGGCCCAATCCATCAACGCATTTTTTTGGGATTCATCCAAACGCGCATCGTAGTGGGTCCAGGTGTACTCATTTAAAGGCATTTTACCTTCCTCAACCTCCTCAACCAGTTCCTCCAACTTATGGTCCTTCTTTTTTACGGTGTAGTTTTCCCAATCCGAAAAATTAAGTTCCTCCTTTCCTTCTTCTACGTGGTCGGCCAACCAATAGGAAACCGGCGCAATATTGTTGTACCATGGATACACCGTATTCGCGCTATGGCAATCGTAACAAGCGGTTTTTAAAATGGTTTTTACCTCGGTACTAGGTTGGGTCTCCGCTTCAAAAGCAGCCACATAATCCCCTTCCGCTTGGTTCTTTTCGGGTCTGAAAAACTGCATCCCGATAAAAATCACCAGCAATGCAATTGCTATTTTTTTTACTATTTTCATCACTCAAGATTTCCTATAAAGATACGCCATTGTGACCAAAGAAGAACTGCATTTATCCCTGCATTCGGGACGACTTTTCAAGGATGATGTGGACCAACTGGTGGATGAACTCATCCTTCAGCCCAACTTGGTTGGAGCTCTCTTAAAAGAGATCTCTATTGAAGAAAAAGAAGGTACCTACAATGCCAGTTGGACGTTTCGGCATCTTATGGAAAAGAAATTAGACTATCTACTGCCTTTTTTCAATGAATTTACCGAAATGTTGGGCAATTTAAAATGCGAATCCACCATCCGCGCCATGGCCTGTGTCTGTGAAATGGTTTGTGTGGCGTATTTCAAAAAGAAAGACCCTGCCTTTCAAAAAAATGTGACGGATGAACAACTGGAAAAAATTATGACGGCCTGTTTTGACTGGCTTATCAGTGATATGAATATGGCGCCAAAGGTTTTTTCTATGACCAGTCTCTATTATTTGGGGTTAAAATTCGACTGGGTCCATCCCGAATTGCGCCAAGTTCTGGAAGACACCTACGCCGCTGGCACCACAGGCTATCAAAATAGAGCCAAAAAAACCCTTGACAAGTTGGCCCAAATAGGCCACTAAACTCTACGAGTTTAAGTATCTTTGCAACTTTCAAAATTGTTCGCAAACATGTCCCTAACACAACTCAATGCCATTTCACCCATTGATGGTCGATACAGAAACAAGACCAAAAGCCTAAAGGATTATTTTTCTGAAGAGGCGCTTATCAAGTACCGTGTTCAGGTTGAAATTGAATATTTCATCGCACTTTGTGAAATTCCGCTGCCCCAATTGGCCGATTTTGACGCGAAGCAATTTCCAGCGCTACAGAATATCTACAAAAGCTTTTCTCCGGAAGATGCGCAGGCCATCAAGGATATTGAAAAGGTCACCAACCATGACGTAAAGGCGGTTGAGTATTTCATCAAAGAACAATTTGATACGCTGGGATTGCAGAAACACAAGGAGTTCATCCATTTTGGATTGACCTCGCAGGACATCAACAACACCGCCATTCCGCTTTCCATTAAAGAGGCGATGAACGATGTTTACGTGCCTTCGTATTTTGAAGTATTTGAAAAACTAAAGGAACTCGCCAGCGAATGGGAAAATATCCCCATGTTGGCACGGACGCACGGACAACCGGCCTCTCCCACCCGTTTGGGAAAAGAAATTGAGGTGTTTGTGGAGCGTTTCAAAGAACAGTTCAATCTATTGAATGATATTCCAAGTGCGGCTAAATTTGGTGGCGCCACCGGAAATTACAATGCCCACAAAGTGGCCTATCCCAAAACGGATTGGAAGGCATTTGGGAAACAATTTGTTCAGGAGAAATTGGGCTTGCACCACTCCTTCCCTACTACACAAATTGAACATTACGACCACATGGCGGCACTTTTTGATGCCTTAAAACGCATCAATACCATTCTTATTGATTTGGACCGGGATATTTGGACCTATATTTCCATGGATTACTTTAAGCAGAAAATCAAAAAAGGGGAAGTGGGCTCCTCAGCCATGCCGCACAAGGTAAACCCCATCGATTTTGAGAATTCTGAAGGGAATTTGGGATTGGCCAATGCTATTTTTGAGCATTTGTCCGCCAAATTGCCCATTTCCAGATTGCAACGTGACTTAACGGACAGCACCGTATTGCGTAATGTGGGCGTTCCTTTTGCGCATACCTTGGTTGGGTTTCAATCGACTTTAAAGGGGTTGAACAAATTGGTGTTGAACCAAGACAAGTTTGAGCAAGATTTGGAGAACAATTGGGCTGTAGTGGCCGAGGCCATTCAGACCATTTTACGTCGTGAAGGGTATCCCAATCCCTACGAAGCCCTAAAGGGCTTGACACGAACCAATGCAAAGATCACCCAAAAATCCATCGCAGATTTTATTGAAACCTTGGAGGTCTCCGATGCGATAAAAACAGAATTAAAGCAAATTACCCCAGCGAATTATACGGGGGTTTAAGCTTTCTTTTATTATTAAATTTGGGTCACTTATCCGTCTTCAATTGTTTTGCCTACTGTATGGTAGCACTTTTTTATTCGGCCTTGGTTATTACAATTTCATTGTCAGATAGACGTCTCTTTTTTTGAAAAGAAGTAGCTATTTTCTCAGAGTAGTACATTTCTAAATAATAATTCTTACCCAAGAATTCAAACTGAATTGGTCCCACATCACCGGTCCCCATACTCCACCAAATTTGTTTTTCAGAATGGTCTTTTTTTAAAACAAAAAGATATTCGGTTATAGTCCATGCAGCATTTCCAGGGCCTGGAGTCTTCCTTGTGCCAACAAACTCAATTGAGAAATCGGGAAAGTGAATTTGTTTCCCAAGGTGGAATTTCACTTTTGATCTATATTCAGCCATTTCAATTTTCCTTTGTCCCGCAGAGCAGTCAGCCACTAAAATGATTATGGTTAAGAAAAGTACTCTGCACATAAAATAGTTTTAATGTTTGTACCGTTTATGGCACAATACATTTTCAAATGGATTATAGACCGATACTGAAACAAGCTCAGCACAGGCAAGTGAAGTTAGCATTCCTCGGTTAAAAAATCAGATGAAATGGATAGATGGCCCCTTTGGATTCACGAATGCTTGATTGATGACACAGAATTAAAAAAATAAGCCAGTGATACAAGTGTAAGTCAGGTTTATTTCTTTAATTGCTCCAATCGGTTGATGGCATTTTGGTTTTGGGGATTCAATTCCAAAGACTTTTCAAAACTTTCAATGGCTTTTTCCCTGTCGCCTATAAACAAATAGCCCTCTGCCAAACTATCATAGAGATTGGCTGAATTCGGATACAGTTTTGTTGCCAATAAAAAAACATTTATTCCCTGCGAAGACGTATTGGGGTTAAAAACAAGCTGTAGTCCAAGAACGTTTAAGTTACCCTCCGGTATTTTAAAAGAAGGATGGCGCTCTATTGTTGCATCGTATAACTGGAAGAGGTTTTTATAGTTCTGGCTGGATGCCAAGTCATTAAAATCCTGAAAACGGAAAGCACTCTTCGCCGGTTGTTTGATGCTTTGGCTTACCAACCCATTTCCAACTCCATTTCCTGACGAACCCTTTTCCATGAAATTTAATGCGATTTCGTCCTTGTTTAAAGTGGCTTTTAAGAAGTTTAGGGCATACTCCGCCACCCATTTATAGGATGCCATGATTTCTGAATCGCTCTTGTCCTGTCGTTTATCCCTATTTTCGAAGAGCACCCCCAATGTACTGAAATAGCTATGCGTTAGATGATGAAATTTCAAGCGATACGACTTGGCATTTGAAATACTATCATACAATTGGAATTTCGTGTTGAGTTCAGGGTCAATCTTATCTTCCTTCAAGACAGTTTCAGGAATATCCTTCTGCGCCATGTGAAGGTATGGGACATCTATTTTTCGAGGATCGAAAAACGCTGATTGAGCCAGTAGTCCATATTGGTATCTTTCTGTACCGTCTAGGCTGACAATCGCTTTAACCTTATCATTTCTGTTTTGCACGATGATATTTGACAAACCACCGAAGCTAAAACCCATAATTGCCATTTTTTCATAATCCACCATTGGAAATTTACCCGCTTCCTTCATCAAAAACTCCACATCCCTGGCCTGTGTTTCAATCTCCATAGCAGTGTTATTAGTGAACCAGCGTGTTTCGGTTCCCCGACTTGGGCTTGACACCACCACAAAACCGTGACTGGCCAAATATTCACAAAGGGCAAAGTTTTCAATGGATGATGCTTGGAAACTTGGTGCGTAAATGATTACTGGAAATTTTCCTTTTCCGAATTCTGCATTGGCATACGCTGTTGTTCGTTCAACAAGGTGTTTTTGGTTCTCAGGGGTGTTGGAATAATAAAACCAGTTTAATATTTGTTCATTGGGCAAGTGTTCCCATTCCTCCTCTTCTTTAAGAATTTCAAAGTAATCCAAAACTTCCAGCGGCTGTCCACTAACTCCATTTTGACTGGAAGGATACCACATACTAACGGAAATCGGTCTGGCCACCTTTTGGTTGGTATAGTCAAAAACTCTGCTGTATGTTCTGGTACTGTCGGAAGTGGTGTAATGCTGAAACCCCACCTTATATTTTCCGTTTTCCAGATTAATTTCCTTGAGTGAGGTTTGTGCGGCAATACGATTGACTTGAAAAAGTATCAATACCAGAAGCATAGTCAATCTCATAATAATTTGGTTAGCGTTTACTTTAAAGATTCGATTAATCTTTTATTGTTACAGTCTCCCCTTGGGCCTACCACTCCTATTCTTTCAACAATAAGTCTACAATTGGTTGCCCAAAGTCATAAAAAAAGCACCTATACCAGTGCTTTTTTCAGGAAAATTGATTTCTTTATGCGTTTGCTACAGTAATTTGAGCCGTAACAAATGTTTGGACACCAATTCTTAGTTGTTGTTTACCACAAAGGTTTTTAGCATCCCTTTTTCATCTGCTTTCGGCGTTTCCGAAATTAAAATGTAATTGCCCGCATCTAAATCCACTTCAAAATAGCCTGTTTCACCGGTTTCACAATTGTTCATTCCACCCAAAAAAGTAAACCCTTTAGGTGTAGGGGTTCGTAGTCCTGTGGGATTCATCCAATTCATCCAGTAGACCAATGAATCAATGTTGGCGGTGGCATCGTACTTCATTAAATTAACATCATGACCGGAAAAATGCTCATGGGGAACCTGATCGATGAAATTTACTTTAAATCTATTTTTTCCTGATTTTGGCTGCCCCTCAAAAGTATATCCTTCTGTACTTGATACGCTGATTTTATGATCTGCCTCAACTGGCGATACGTTAGTTGCTTCGTCAACAACGGTTATAAACTTCCACATACCATGCGATGTATGCCATTCGCCATTTAATGCCTTTACATAGCACTCCATCATATACTTGCCCGGTACTAGTTTGATCGTTGAGACCGCTGTTTCACCTGGAGATATTAATCCTGTGCCTCCATACCGTTTTACATCATTGAACCAAGCAGGTATGCTTCCAAATGCCGCCATTGCGCTATCTGCTTTTTCTTCAATCAGGTACTTCATACCTTCTTCAAACGGAGGAAGCAGATGGTCCGTAATATCACTCTCTACAATGGAGTCTGAAGGTAATTTGTCCATTATAAAAAAATGTGCTTCACCAGAAAGGTTTTTATAGGCAAAAGTGTTCCAACCAGATTTTAACGTATCTACGGTCTGAAAATCCATGCTTCTGGTAACAACTTCGATAACATTGCTTTCCTTTTGAACCGGTTCTGCTTGTTTTTCTTGTTTTTTCTCAGTTTTACAGGCAATTGTGAAAAGTGCGAGTAAAATGAATCCCAAATATGGGGCATTGATTTTTTTAAACTTCTTCATAAAGTGTTTTGATTGGTTGGTTTTGTTAAAATAGTCAAATATTAATTACGTATCGCTTTTTTGCACCTTAAATTCCACATAACCATATAGATACCAAACATTGGTTGATACATACACTGTCTTTCTTGCCTTATTTCGCCAGACAAGTTTTGGAATGCAGGTAAGCTGTTGCAAACGTCGTCCTGAGCGCCCGCCTTTTGACGGGCACTAGAACTGACTTTTACTATTATCCTTCTTTATGGATTTCCACTGAATGTGGGTAAGGAATCTCAATTCCGGCAGCGTCCAGGGCCAATTTGCAATTTTCATAGGTAGAAAAATACACGTCCCAATAATCTTGGGGCTGGCAAAAGGGACGTACCGCAAAATTTACCGAGCTGTCCGCCAATTCCATCACATTTACGGACGGTGCCGGGTCCTTTAACACCTTTGGATTGTCAGTGAGTACCTTTAACAACACCTCTTTGGTTTTTTTGATGTCTTCACCATAGCCTACTCCGATCACCGTGTCCACACGCATTTTACCTTCGGCGGTGTAGTTGATGATATTTCCATTGGCCATGGCCCCATTGGGTACAATGGCCAGTTTGTTTTGGGGGGTTACCATTTTGGTGGTAAATATTTCAATCTCCTTCACCACGCCCAACACACCTTGTGCTTCAATTAAATCGCCAATACGGTAGGGTTTAAAGATCATGAGCAAGACTCCTCCCGCAAAATTGGAAAGTGAACCTTGCAAGGCCAAACCTACAGCAAGACCAGCGGCAGCAATCACCGCGGCAAAGGTGGTGACATCCACGCCCAATCTTGAAATAACGATAATGATCAAGAAAATTTTAAGCGCCCATGAGAACAAGTTCAGCAAAAACCGTTGTAGGGATTCATCGTATTTGCTTTTGGACATTACTTTGCGCGTACCCCTTGTAATTTTTTTGATGATCCACATACCCACAATGTAAATGAGGATCGCGGTAATGAGTTTTGGTCCAAATTCTTTAGCTAGGTCTAAACCGTAGTTCATCCATTCTTCTGCTTTTTCCATAATGTCAATGATTTGTTAGTGTTTATGTATGTCACTAAGATAAAAAGAAGGAAGCAAAAATGAGGTAGGTAATGTGCCACAAATAAAAAAGGGCAACTTGAGTTGCCCTTTTCGTTGTTTATTGATTGATGGATGTTTTTAGCCTTTCAAGAAATCGCCTATTTCTCCTAATCCTTCTCCTTTATAATCTGATTTTTGAATGGCTTGCATGAGTTGTACAATATGGGCTGGGTTCATATCCTTGCCCAAAACACGGACTAAGGCAAAACCCTTGTCGTCACTGTCTCCATAAATGATGACCTCATCAATGGCATCTTCATCACCCAAATATTTGATTACGCCTTTACCGTATTTGGAATTGATTTTCATCAACTCCACAAAATCATCGCCTTTCAAGATTTCCCGAACTTTCTTCCGTTCAACTTCATACTCCATTGCATTATCAGAATTCTTTTTAAAGGCCAAAAGGTTGAATTTTCGTAACGACTCCACGGCCTCTTTTTGCGTAGGGTTCAAATCCACCGCATCCATTTTAAGGATGCTTGCCGGAAGGTCTATGGAAATGAAATTAGGGTTCTCTGAATTATCCACATAGTATTCTTGCAGACTTTGTTGCGAGGTACAGGAAGCCAAAAAAATGGCTCCTATTACCAAAACACTTTTAAAAATATATTTCATCTGTTCTTTTTTTGATTGATTGCTTTACTACAAATCGGCTGACAGTAATTGGTAGCTATTTGATGTACTTTGTTACATCGCCACCGATTACTGTCACCCGTTACACTTCTTAGTTGTCTTTTCCTGCTTTGTTCAATTCTTCAGGAAGGTTCATTTTTTTGGTCAATGAATTGATTTTGTTCAAATCAATATCTCCGGTAAGAGACAATAATACGGTCTCTATTTTTCGTCCGTCAGCCTCAATCTCCTTAATATCACTGACCAACATCAACAGTTCGCTTACATGGTCATCATCCCTGCCTTGTTTAATGTAAAACTTAACATTGGCATCTTTGTCCTTCACACGCATAAGCTCTTCCATTTTTGAGGACTTCAAGTAACTGTCTACGGAAGACCTCATATCAGAACCAATTTCCTCATTATCCGTGGTAAACACCTTCAAGCTTTGCAAGCTACTGGCAATGTCCATAAAATCCCGGGCTTCGGGGTCGTCCACTTCCACGTCAATTTTCGCCAATAGGTTGAACATGCTTTTGTTCACTACCACAGAGGTTACATCGTCCATGTCTTCAAATCTATCAAACAAGGACTGTGAAAATCCCGATAAGGGCAGAACGGCGATCAAAACGATTAAAATATTTCTTTTCATTTTTTACGATTTAATTGTTGTTGTAAATTTTTTGTTTTGCTTCTTCAAACTCCTTCAAATACGCTACTTTCTCAGTGCCCCGGTTAAAGTTCTCCGCAAGGAGCTCAAAGGCCTTCATGGTTTCTTGGTAAGCGTATTCTGCTTTCTTTTTTTCTTGGTATTGATTACCAAAATAGACGCCAAAGGTCAATACAGCCACCGCTGCAACGGAAATCCACTTGTAATAGTTTACGCTAGGTTTTAATGGAACCTGCTTGGTGTAGCGCTCTTCCTTGGCGATGGAAAAGTAGTTGAACATGGGCTTATATTGCTCAAGATGTGTGGCCACTTTCTCTTGAGAGAAATAGTCCCGGAGCTGTTCCTCCTCGGCCACCGTTGTGCTGGCCTCAAAGTACTTTTCCAATAATTTTTCTATGTTATCCAATCCCATAGCTATGTTTTTTTGTCAATTCTTCTCTTACTGTTTTTCGTGCCCTGGACAGTGTTACCCGTACTGCAGTGGGTTTCATATCCAATAACTCGCATATCTCGTCAAATTCGTATTGCTCCACATCGCGCAGTTGCAATACCATTTTTTGCTGTTCCGGCAATTCTTCCATGATGCGTTCCATCCAACTTACACTGTCCTCCGCCTCCAATTGGCTTTGTAACGAGGTGTTTTCGTCACTGTAATTGCTGTGCACCAGTTTTAGGTTACCGGCCTGTTTGGATTTTAATCGGTCCAAACAAAAATTCTTGGTCATGGTCATGGCAAAGGCCTCCACATTATTATAGGTTTCCATCACCTCGTTCTTTGACCATAGTTTCAGCAAAATTTCCTGAGTGGCGTCTTCTGCTTCCTCCCGCGATACCAACAGGCGCTTTGCCAGTCGGTAGAGCTTGTCCTTAAAGGGCATCACCACATTTAAAAATTCAGCTTGTTTCATTGGTTGTTTTCGTTGTTTCAAGTCATATTTATCGACCTACACTATCACGACGACACATATCGAAATTTGTTACAAAAAATTTGTAATCTGCGTTTATGTGCCTATTTTGTAGCACAAATTCGTAAGAATTTTTTGAAATCGCCGCCTAAACTTACCAACCTCCTTTATTTATATTGGAATGAAAATTGAGGAATTCCGTAAAAGCTTAGCTATGAAAAAATATGTTCTTCTGTTCTTGGGACTATCATTATTGGTATTTGCTTGCAACAGTGATGATGACCAAATTAAAAATGGAGAAACACCACAATTGCTGGCCGGGTCCGATGCCATACCCCAACATTTTATGTGGCAGGCCATGAACCTCTGGTATTTTTGGCAGGGCGATGTAGATGTCCTTTCTGATACTAGATTCAACTCAGATAAACAATACACCGAATTTTTGGAGCAAACTCCAAATCCTGCTGATTTTTATTATGACGTTCTTCTCTTTGGCGAAGACCGCTTCAGTTTTTTGAACGACGACTATACCGAACTGGTCAATAATCTTTCGGGGGTGTCCCGAAGCAATGGACTGGAGTTTAATCTGATGCAGTTTGCTGAAGGGGACGGCGTCTTTGGATATGTACTGTACATTGTTCCTGATTCTGATGCTTCCACAAAAAACATTCAAAGGGGAGATATTTTTACCCGGGTCAATGGCCAACAACTCACCGTTGATAATTACATCAGCCTATTGTATGGAAGCAATGCTACTTATACCTTGGGCATGGCAGATATTGAGGGGAATCAAATAGTGGACAATGATACGGAAGTAACCCTGACCAAGATTGAAAACCAAGTAGAAAACCCTATTCTGGTGGCTGAAACTCTTGATGTTAATGGAACAAAGGTCGCGTATTTAATGTACAATCGGTTCTTGAGCAATTTTAATGAGCAACTCAATGCTGCTTTCGGTGAATTTGTCGCCGAAGGTGCCACCGAACTGGTTCTGGACATGAGATACAATCCCGGAGGGTCAGTTAACACATCTCGACTTTTGGCCAGTATGATCTACGGAACCAATACCAATGACCTTTATATTAGACAACGTTGGAACGCTAAGGTGCAACAACAACTCACCGATGAGCAATTGGAGGATTATTTTGCCAGTTCCACGGGTGCCAGCTCCATCAATTCGTTGAACCTCGATAGGGTTTTTGTGATTGCTACCAACGATTCAGCTTCGGCCAGCGAACTGGTCATGAACGGTCTAGTACCCTATGTTGATGTTATCCATATTGGAGAAACCACAAGAGGTAAAAATGAATTCTCCATTACCTTAGTGGACGACCCCGGTAACGCCTTTATTTATGCAAGTGACCGGGAGGATGAAATAAACCCAAACAATAGCTGGGGGATTCAACCTTTGGTTGGACGCAACGAAAATGCCGATGGATTTTATGATTATACCGATGGTCTTGTTCCAGATATCATTCAGTTGGAAGATATCGCTAATCTTGGCGTGCTTGGCGACCCCAACGAACCGCTTTTAGCCCGAGCCTTGCAAGAAATCACCGGAGTTTCCGCCAAAAAGAGCTTTACAGCACAAATACCGGCCAAATCCTTTGCCAGCTCAAGGTTTCATACTCCTACAAAAGACAATATGTATTTGGACAAGCCTCTGGATATTGATTTCACTCAGATTAACAATCTTGTAATCGAATAAAAAAAGCGGCCAATGGCCGCTTTTTCATTATAGATTCAAATTCATTCCTATCCTGAAATTTCGTCCCCGTGTTGTAAACCCGAGAATTTCAGTGTAATCTTCATTCAACAGATTATCTGCACTCAAGAAAAAGTTGAGTTTATTGGGAATCACCTCATGACCAACATATAGATTCACTAACGAAAAGGATTCCAAAGCAACATCGGTAAAAGTGTTGAAATCGGTATCAAATCGCTCACCGGTGTAGGCATAATTCAACGTTATATTGGTGGTCTCACAAAGCTGGTATCCCACATTCAAATTGGCTTTGTGTTTTGGAATGCGAATGGCATTATCTCCCTTTCGTTCCGTAAAAGTGTAATTGGCATCCAAAGTCAATGCATCAAAAGGATTCCATGAAGCTTCCACCTCTACCCCATTGGCATCAATTTCCTCCAATAGGTTAATACTCATGAAATTCTGGTCATAGCCAATGGTATTTTTCTCATTACGGTCAAAATACAAAGCACTTATCCTGAATTTTTTGTTGATGGTGTATTCAATCCCTCCTTCAAGCGTTCTGTTCTCCTCAGGTTCCAAGTTGGGGTTGCCTCCAAACGCCCCAAACAATTGGGTCAAATTTGGCGTGATGTACGAAGTGGCATAAGAACCTAACAACTTCACATAGCCTTCGGAAGTTGAAAAAACATAAGATGGGTTCACATTGTAGACAAAGTGGTTTCCATATTCAGAATGGGTGTTGAATCGTCCTCCTACATTCAGGTTCAATCCAAAATCAGAAACATAAACCACATTGGCATACGGATCCAAAATGGTAAATTCTGCCTCATCCGAAAAAACCGCCTCATCCTTGCTGTAATTCACACCCAAAATGGTATGCCAACTATCCGCAAAAATATATTTGTTGTACAGGTCTACCACCAAATTGTTGCCTTCAGTGGTACTTTCCCCAAACGTGTCTTTGGAATTGGTCTCGTAATCGGTATAGGCGGCATTCAGTTGAATGGAACCCTTGCCATAACCAAAAGACGACGAAACCCCTACCCTTTTTTGGTCGTTCTTGCCAAGGTTGGGTGCCTCAGCTGAGGAAGCATCGTACTCATTACTGTACTTCGTTTGATTTCCATATACGGATACTTCAAAATCTTTGGAGAATTGATAGCCCAGTCGTGCATTGGTGCTGTAATGGGAAAAAACATCCTCCTCATTTTCTGGAGTGACCGATGCGGAAAGTCCACTGCGATAGCGATTAGAAAAATCCACAGCATAGCTGAACTTATCCAGTGTACCATTCACGGACGCCGAATTGGCAAAACTACCCAGATTGTAATTTTGTTCTTCAGCAGTTTGACTGGTTCCTACACTGCTTTGAAAATTACCCGCAATAGGCTTTTTGGTACTCTTTTTTGTGGTGATGTTGATAACTGCCGTAGCAGCATTGGTTCCATAAAGTGTGCTTGCCGCCCCTTTAATAATTTCAATAGACGCAATGGTGGATGGCGACAATAACCGAAGATCGTATTCCGGTGAAAAGGTGGAGGGGTCAGAAACCCGAACCCCATCAATCAGCACCAAGACCTGTTTTCCGCGGCCGCCTCGGGCAAAAACGCCCAAAACATCGCCATCACGACCGCGACTTCCGGCGATTTCAATACCGCTTTTGGTGTTGATGATTTCAGCCACCGTTCGGCCTTGATTTCGCTCCAATTCCTGAGCAGTGATTTTGATCACTGTTTTTCCAGAATTTTCACGTTTCAATTCAAATTTGGAATCACTTACCACCACTTCTTCTAATGCTTGCAGTGGAATGGAATCTTTCTGTTGTTCCTGTGCAGAAAGTCCGTTGCCTGCCAAAATAGCGGCAGATACCCATAAATAACTTTTTTTCATTTCGTTTACGAGAATAAACGGGAGAATAGTATGATACCCATACGTAAACTTTTATCCCGAAAGTTTAACATTGTTTGTTTGAATTTGGCAGGTCTCCTGACTTGTTTTATGCTATTTCACCTTCCCATCCTAAGCCGGACAGTGGTATTGAAGAAAACAACATCCCTAATGGGTGCCAAATCAAGTTTGGCATAAACTTACAGTTGCGGGAACAGCTCCGGATTTGCACCGGATTCCCTTTTAATCATGTAAAACCAAGTCTTACATGAACCAAAAATTCAGCGCGAATGTAATCAATCTGTTTAATCTTTTCTTGCAAAAGTTAAATAATATTACTTTTGGGCCTATGGTGAAAAATCAGTTGCAATATCTCTTATTAAGCGGGTTTATTTTGATTTTCTTCATCGGCTGTGGTGAGAAAAAAAAGCCCATTCCCCTTGAACAAAATAGCTCTGAATCTGGGATTCACTATGCCACTGGTTTTTCCATCCAAAAGAACCCTGACTTTACCGAAATTGAGGTCACTTCGGCTTGGCCCGAAGCCGAAAAGAGTTTTACCTATGCCTTGGTTCCCAGAGAAAAATTGGCATCCATGACATTTCCAAGGGATGTTTATGATGCCATCATTGCCACCCCTGTTCAGCGCATTGTGGTCACATCCACCACCCATATTCCTTCCTTGGAAGCATTGGGGGTCTTGAATAGTGTGGTCGGATTTCCTAATACAGACCTTATTTCCTCCAAAGAGGCCCGCAAATTGGTGAACGATGGACAGATTAAGGAATTGGGCACCAATGAAAACATCAATACCGAAATGGTGCTGGAACTGAATCCTGAAGTGGTGATGGGTTTCGGAATAAACGATACCAACAAGGCATACAGCACAATCCAACAATCCGGAATCGCAGTGGTCTATAATGGAGATTGGGTAGAACAGACTCCTTTGGGGAAAGCGGAGTGGATTAAATTCTTTGCTCCTTTCTTTCAAAGGGAAGAAGAGGCTGACCGAATTTTTTCGGAAATTGAAACGGCTTATACGGATGCAAAAAAAATGGCAAAACAAGCAACAGAAAAACCTACGGTCCTCACAGGCGGACTCTACAAAGACGTTTGGTATGTGGCCGGAGGAAAAAGCTGGATGGCCCAATTTTTAACCGATGCCAATGCGGATTACATCTGGAGTGAATCTGAAAATAGCGGAAGCATCGGATTGAGTTTGGAAGCTGTGCTTGAAAAAGGCCAAAAGGCCAATTTTTGGTTCAATCCATCTTCGCATACTACGTATGAAGAGGTGAAGCAAACCAATGCTCACTATCAACAGTTTAAGGCCTTTGCTGATAGGAAAATCTATTCCAATGCGATTGAAAAAGGCGCAAAAGGCGGCTTGATTTTCTACGAATTGGCCCCACAACGACCGGATTTGGTGCTGAAAGACCTTATCCACATTTTGCACCCAGATGTTTTGCCCGATTACGAACCGTATTTCTTTAAACCCCTCCGCTAAATGCGCACACCAAAATCATATCGGTTTTCTTTTGTGCTGATTCTTTTGGCTTTATTGCTAGCATGGCTCTTGAACATTAGCTCGGGGTCGGTTACCATTCCGTTTAGTGCTACACTTTCCTCCTTGCTGGGCAAGCCTGTGGACGTTGCTTCATGGCAGTACATTATTTGGGAGTACCGTATCCCCAAGGCATTTACCGCCATTTTGGTGGGTGGTGGGCTATCTTTGAGCGGATTGTTGATGCAGACCCTCTTCCGAAATCCGCTTGCTGGACCCTTTGTATTGGGAATCAGCTCAGGCGCCAGTTTAGGCGCCGCATTATTGCTGATGGGCACTTCACTTTTAACTGGATTGACTTCCATTGCTTTTTTAAGTGATATTTCGCTTGCCATTGCAGCCAGTGTGGGTAGTTTTTTGGTGCTGCTTGTGGTAATGCTGGTCGCACAACGCATCAAGGATACCATGGCCTTGTTGATTATCGGGTTGATGTTTGGTAGCATCACCTCGGCTTTGGTCAGTGTTCTGGCCTATTTTTCCAGTGCGGAAAGTCTGCAACGCTTTATTTTTTGGTCTTTTGGAAGTGTAGGCGACCTCACTTCCGGACAAGTTTTCCTTTTGGCTGGTATTGTTCTTTTGGGAACCTTGCTTTCTATTCTGTCCATCAAGGCGCTAAATGCCTTTCTTTTGGGTGAAAATTACGCGTTGAGTCTTGGGGTTTCGCTAAAAAAATCAAGATTGCTGATTATCATTGCCACGGGTCTGTTGGCAGGCGGTATCACTGCTTTTGCTGGTCCAATAGCTTTTGTGGGATTGGCGGTACCCCATCTTACACGACAAATATTTGATACGATGGAGCATCGTATCCTGATTCCTGCCGTATTTTTATATGGTGCCATTTTGATGATGCTATGCGATACACTAGCCCAGTTGCCCAACACCGCCAATGTATTGCCCATCAACGCAATCACTTCATTGGTCGGAGCTCCAGTGGTCATCTGGCTTTTGGTCCGAAAACGAAAAATGATGTTCTAATGTTCGAGCAGAAGAATTCCATAATCGCAGTAAAAGAATTGACCGTGGGTTACGGTTTAAAAGTGGTGGCGAGAAACATCAACCTTGATTTAGAGCCGGGCATACTTTGTGGAATAGTTGGCGTTAATGGCGTTGGAAAGTCGACTTTATTGCGAACCCTGGCCAACTTTCAACCAAAGTTGGCCGGTACTATAGAAATCCAGAATAAGTTGTTGGAAAAACATTCTCCCTCAGAACTGGCGCAAAAATTGAGCGTGGTGTTGACAGAACAACCCGCTTCAAAAAACTTGACCGTTCAGGAATTGATTGCCTTGGGGCGACAACCCTATACCAATTGGATTGGGACATTGACTTCAACGGACAAAGAGCACATCCAAAAAAGTATGGATGCCTTTTTGTTGGAAAAACTTCGCCACAATAAATGCCATGAGTTGAGTGACGGCCAATTGCAACGCGTGTTGATTGCCCGGGCCATGGCTCAGGATACCTCGTTAATCTTGCTGGATGAGCCTACTACGCATTTGGACCTCTACCATAAGGTTCAGATTTTGAAATTGCTCCAGCAACTGGCACATCAAAACGAAAAAACCATCATTTTTACTACCCATGAAATTGATTTGGCCATTCAGTTATGTGATAAAATCTTGATTTTGGACGGTGACACCAATCCCTTTGGCGACCCCTGCGAACTGATTGAACAGAAGCATTTTGAACGATTGTTTCCTTCGGAAATGGTACAGTTTGATGCCAAGACCGGTTCGTTTAAAGTGAATAAGTAAGTTTGTTTTCCTTTCCCCGCATCGGTTGGAATCCGTTATCTTTATCCTGTAGAAATCGTTATGAGTACAGAATTGATTTACATTATTGTTGGAGTTTTGGCCTTGGCCATTGGGCTGTTTGTGGGCATGTACATTCAAAAATTAAAGATCAAATCCACCGAAAGTGTTTGGGAAGAGCGGGAACGGAAGTTCAATGAGTCTACTGATTCATTGAAACAGGAGTTGAAAGAAGTCCAAGAAAAAAAGTCTGAACTTGGAATACAACTGGCTAGAGAGGAAACGAAATTCAACAATTTGGAAATTAAGTTTTTGGAGCAAAAGGAAGAAGTAGAAAAACTTCAAGAAAAATTTACCAAGGAATTTGAGAACCTGGCCAATAAGATTTTGGAGGAAAAAAGTGAGAAGTTCACAAAAAGTAATAAAGAAAACATTGAAAACATCCTTACTCCGCTCAACAAAAAGATAAAGGAGTTTGAGGAAAAAGTGGAGAAATCCCAAAAGGAAAACATCAGTATTCACTCCGCCTTGAAAGAACAGCTGCTCAATTTGCAGAGTCAAAACCTAAAAATTACCCAAGAGGCCGAAAACCTCACCAAGGCCTTAAAAGGCGATAGCAAAATGCAAGGAAATTGGGGGGAATTGGTTTTGGAGCGAGTACTGGAGAAATCTGGCTTAGAGAAAGATAGAGAGTACAGTGTCCAACAAAGTTTTAAACGGGAAGATGGCAGCCGTGTTATGCCCGATGTCATTATACACCTTCCCGATGGCAAAAAAATGGTAGTGGACTCAAAAGTATCCTTAACGGATTACGAACGCTACACCAACGCAGAAGAAGATGACAAACCCAAATTTTTGAAGGACCATATCAATTCACTACGTAGGCATGTAGAGCAATTGTCCTCCAAAAAATATGAGGATCTCTATGAAATGGAAAGTCCAGACTTTGTGTTGATGTTTGTTCCCATTGAGCCTGCTTTTGCCATTGCTGTGAATGAAGACAACTCATTGTACAACAAAGCCTTTGAGCAAAATATTGTTATTGTGACTCCATCAACATTGCTAGCCACCCTCCGAACCATCGATACCATGTGGAGTAACGAAAAGCAACAACGGAATGCTTTGGAAATTGCACGTCAAGCAGGAGCTCTTTACGACAAGTTTGTAGGTTTCATGAACGATTTGACCCAAGTGGGCAAAAAGATGGATGATGCCAAAGGTGAATACAAAAATGCTATGAATAAGTTGTTCGATGGACGTGGAAACATTGTCACTAGCATTGAAAAATTGAGAACAATGGGGGCCAAAGCCAAAAAGGCTTTGCCAGAACCTATTTTAAAACGTGCTCATGAAGACGATTTTGAAGAAAATCCAAAACTTGAACTATAAACCGTGAAAAAAATCCTATTCATCATCATTTCGGTCCTTATACTCGGAGTGGTGGGCTATTTTACCTTTATCTATTACGTTCCTTATAGTGTAGGGTATCGTTCGGGTGAACTTATGAAATTCAGCCGCAAAGGAGTTTTGGTCAAAACCTGGGAAGGGCAAATCAGTCAAGGACTTTCCGGGTCCAATGTGTTTTCCTTTTCTGTAGAGGACAAAAACGCGGACATCGTTGAAAAAATGAAAGCATATCAAGGTCAATATATTAAAGTGACGTACAAAGAACGGTATGCCACCTTTTTCTGGTTGGGCGATACCAAATATTTCATCACCGAAGTACAGACCGAAAAATCCCCATTATTTAGAAACCAATGAAAAAATTTAAGTCGTCCCGGGAAAGTAGAGTTGCCATTACCGAATTGATGCTTCCCTCCCATTCCAATTTTGGGGGAAAGGTGCATGGTGGGCACATTCTTAATCTTATGGACCAAATAGCCTTTGCCTGTGCCTCCAAGCATTCGCAGAGTTACTGTGTTACCGCATCCGTGAATCGGGTGGATTTTTTAAACCCCATTGATGTTGGAGAATTGGTCACCTTGAAAGCTTCCATCAATTATACCGGAAAAACCTCCATGGTGGTTGGGGTTCGGGTGGAATCTGAAAATGTGACCACGGGAGAGGTGAAACACTGTAACTCTTCCTATTTCACCATGGTGTCCAAAGGAAAAGATGGCAAAAACAAAACGGTTCCCGGATTGATTCTAAAAACCAAACAGGATATCCGCCGGTTTGCCCGCAGCAAGGAACGGAAACAATCCGCCTTCAGTCGCGACAGCAAATACGAATCCACCAACTTTAAGGTAAACGAGTTTTTGGAGTTTTTGGAGGGTGAAAATGCTAAGATGGATTTGGATTAAGTCCTGCAGCAGCATCCTCATCCAAAAACCAAACTAAATTTCCAGATTTTGGGTCGACCAAAGTGGCCGGATAGGCTCTGGAACCCTCTGTTTTTTCCACAACAGCCTTGACCTTTTCCGCTTTTGAGGCACCTGTGACTAAAAAGGCGACTTCCTTGGCGGTATTAATGACTTTTCCGTTGATGGACACCCGTTTTTGACCCGATTCTGGATGCGTGGCCACCACACAATGGTCTTCCACATTCCATAAGTTTATTTGATGTGGAAAAATGGATGCCGTATGTCCATCATCACCCATACCCAAAATGATCAAATCAAATTGGGGTGTGCCTTCTATCTCATTCAAATTGATTTCCAACAGATTGGCATAACAAATCGCTTCAGTATTCGGCTCTTCTTCCCCTCGAATCCTATGGATGTTGGCTTCGGGTACTTCAATTTTGGAAAACAAGTGCTCTACGGTCATTTTGTAGTTACTCTCATCATCCGTAGGCGGGACACAACGCTCATCGCCCCAATAAAAATGGACTTTATTCCAATCTACCTTATCTGAAAATTTTGCAGCTAATACATCAAACACAATTTTTGGGGTGCTTCCTCCGGAAAGGGCCACATGAAAGGCTCCTTCAGTTTTAGTTTTCTCTAAAAAATAGGCTGAAAATTTCTCCGCCACTTCTTGTTTGTCCCTATATATTTTTAAATCCATATAAATCTTACTTCATTTTGTTCTCAACTACGCTCGAACTGACATAGATCGTCCTAACTCCTAACTCCTAACTCCTAACTCCTAACTCCTAACAAATAACACAATACCCCGGGTCATCTGCCAAATTCTCTCCTGGATTGCGCCAAATCCCATTTCCATCAATTAAATTATCTGCATTTTCAGGGCCCCAAACCCCAGCGGCATACCCATACATTCGCACATCTTTTCCACTTTTCCAATAGTTTAAGATGGGATCTACGAATTCCCAAGCCGCCTCTACCTCATCAGCTCGGGCATACAAAGTAGCATCACCCTGCATGGCATCCAATAAAAGTCGTTCATAAGCTTCCATGACATAGGTTTCGGCCAAGCTGGAATAGTAAAAGTCCATGTTGGCGCGCTCTACTTTAAAGCCCTGACCCGGTACCTTTACTCCAAACTTGATCAAAATACCCTCATCAGGCTGAATACGGATGACCAGTTTATTATCGCGGTGCATTCCTGATTCCTGAAAGATTTGGTGGTGCGGTTCCTTAAAGTGAATCACAATTTCGGTAACCTTGGTGGGCATGCGTTTAGCAGTCCGCACATAAAAAGGGGTGCCGTGCCAACGCCAATTGTCCACATAAAATTTTATGGCTGCATAGGTTTCCGTGGTAGAATTGGGGTCAACCCCATCCTCTTCACGATAGCCCTCTACCTTTTTTCCGCCTATTTCTGAAGCCACATATTGAGCCCGAATGGTATTATCGAACAAAGTTTTCTCATCCCTCATAATCCGAAGGGATTTTAAGGCCTTCACTTTTTCATTCCTGATTTCCTCCGGCTGATCTCCAATGGGCGGTTCCATCACCACCAAGGAAACCAATTGCAGTAAATGGTTCTGAAACATATCGCGCAATGCACCTGATTTGTCATAATACCCTCCCCGCTTTTCAACACCAACACTCTCGGCATTGGTAATTTCAACATGGTGAATATAGTTCCGGTTCCAAAGCGGTTCAAAAATGCTATTGGAAAATCGGGTCACCAGCAAATTCTGCACGGTTTCCTTTCCCAAGTAATGGTCAATTCGGTAAATCTGATGTTCCTCAAAAAATCGGTGCAGCCCCTTGTTCAGTTTTTGAGCGGTTTCTAAACTATACCCAAAGGGTTTTTCCACAATTAAACGTTTCCAGCCGTGGTTTTGGGTGTTCATTTCTGCATCAGCCAAATTTTTGGCCACAGTCTCGTACAGTGTGGGCGGCGTGGAAAGGTAATAGATAATATTCCCTGAAGTATCGTGTTTCTCTTTCAGTGCCTCAACCCTTTTTCGTAAATCGCCATAATCCGTATCGTAATCCTTACCCAAATCCTCGTAGTAGAGCTTATCGGCAAAAGCTTTGGTTTTGGCTTCCCCAGCGCTCCTTACTTTATCCTTCAGGTACGAGCTTTTATAAACCACCCTGTCCCTGAAATCGTCATCGGTTAAATTACTCCGGCTGGCTCCCAAAACCACAAAATTTTTGGGCAGGTGTCCAGCCAAATGAAGATTAAATAGGCCCGGAATCAATTTTCGCGCGGTTAAATCACCCGATGCCCCAAAAATCACGAGCATCTGGTTGTCGGTCTTTTTCATAGTTGATAGGTTTTTTGCTGCATCAATCTTTCAAACGGACCATTCATTTTTAGATGGGGCCATTATTATTTGAGCGTAACGAATATAAGGTTTATTTTAGGTTCAGATTTCAATTAATGGCCTACTTAGCGTTGTCTTAACGTAAGGGGTTAAAAATAAAGAACATGACAAAGACGTATGATTTTGGGCTGGTTGGCCTTGGCGTAATGGGACGCAATTTTATTCTGAATGTGGCCGATAATGGCTTTACCGCTTTCGGAAATGACTTGGATGATGAAAAAGTAAATGCCTTGATTTCTGAAGGTGGTGATACGAACAAGGTGAATGCTTCCACCGATCTAAAAACCTTTGTGGATGCTCTGACCACCCCTCGAAAAATCATGCTGTTGGTTCCTGCTGGAAAGGTGGTGGACATTGTCATTGAAAGTTTGCTGCCTCATTTAGACAAAGGTGACATTATTATTGATGGTGGAAATTCCTTTTTTACAGATACAGACCGGCGCGAAGCCTATTTGAAGGAAAAAGGCATCAACTTTTTTGGTGCTGGCGTCTCCGGAGGTGCCAAAGGTGCCCGGTTGGGACCTAGCATCATGCCGGGTGGGTCTCGTGATGCCTATCAACATGTAAAGCCCATTTTTGAAGCAGTTTCCGCTAAATATAAAGGTGAGCCCTGTGTGGCCTATTTGGGTCCAAAATCGGCAGGGAACTATGTGAAAATGGTGCACAATGGCATTGAATATGGGTTGATGCAGCTCACTTCGGAAATCTATGACCTCTTAAAAAAAGCGGGGGGACTCTCCAACGAAGAACTTCACGATACCTTTTCCAAATGGAATGAAGGTCGATTGCAATCTTTCTTGGTGGAAATCACTTCGGAAATCTTTGAGCAAAAAGACGGTTTGGGCGATGGCCATCTTGTGGATAAAATATTGGACAAGGCCAAACAGAAAGGAACCGGAAAGTGGACCTCCCAAAATGCGATGGACCTTGGCATTCCCGTTCCCACCATCGATGTAGCCGTCAGCATGCGTGAAATTTCTGCGTTGAAAGACGAGCGCATCAAAGCAGATGAATTGTATGGGCGACCCAATCCAGCGGATGTGGACAAAGCTGATTTCACCAACAAAGCGGAGCAAGCGCTGTATTTTGCCTTTATCGTTACCTATGCACAGGGCATGCACCAATTGGCCGATGCTTCCAAAGAGTATGGTTACGAGCTTGAACTGGGAGAAATTGCCAAAATCTGGCGTGCAGGCTGCATTATCCGAGCCGCTTTGTTGGCAGACATTACTGAAGCCTACCAAGCGAATGAGAGCTTGGAGAATTTGTTGCTTTCTCCCTCTTTTGTGGAAAAAGTGCAGGTAACCGTGGCAGCTGCTCGGGAATTGGTCGCCTATGGCGCCACTAACGGTATTCCCCTACCCGGACTCTCCAATGCGCTCACCTATTTTGATGCCTACACCAGTAGTCGACTGCCGTTGAACCTGATCCAGGCGCAGCGCGACTATTTTGGGTCACATACCTATGAACGTGTGGACAAAGAAGGGATTTTCCATACCGAGTGGGAGGAGTAATGGTGGATAGAATGTATGATTTGTCATGAGTTACAATTGTTAGAAAAAATCTGAAGAAATGATTTACGCCATCATCGGAACAGGGTTATTATTTGTAGCAATTGGATTTATTGTGACAGAGAAGAATGCTAAATATCTTCTTTCCGGATATAATACTATGAATGAGGAGGATAGAATAAAGGTTGACATCAAATCGTACATCCCATATTTCAGGAAATTTCACCTATTTCTTGGTATATCGCTTATGGTCCTTGGACTTACAGTTTATTATATAAATGAAAATTTTGCTAGTATTTTTTTGGCTGTTTACCCAATTTTGGCGTACATCTATTTTATTTCAAACAGCTCAAAATATGCAAAAGGACTAAGCTCAAAATGGAACAAATTAGGGATGTACATACTCGCTGGAACCCTAATTTTCGTGATTGGAATTTTAGGGTATGGATTCATCGAGAACAAAATAGAATTTGATGAACAGGGCATTGAGTTCTTGGGAAGTTATGGGGAAACTCTAGAAGAGTCAGAAATTGCTAGTATTGAACTGATCAATGCCCTTCCCAAAATCACCAGGCGAACAAACGGGTTTAGTTTAGGTTCAATACATAAAGGATATTATAAGACTGAAGATGGTGAAAAAATCAAACTAATCCTGAATTCTGACAAGAAACCTTACATTCTTTTCACAAAGAAAGATGGGCATAAAATCTTTTATTCAGCCAAAAAAAAGCCGAATGAAGTCCTGTTCAATGAGATAAAAAACACGTTGCATAATATTGTATATGAACAGTAGGCAGCTTATTCAGCGTGTGATTAGCTGCGTACCACCGATACAGTACTTCCTATTGGGAATGACCAAAATTGTCCTAAAAAGGACACATAATATCGATAAGGTAAATATGTATTTATCGTTCGTTCAAAATAATAACCAACTAAACGCAACACAATGAAGAAACTACTCAACCTAATGCTCTTTGTCGCCCTTATCCCTTTGGGATATGGCCAGGTACAGTCCAACTTGGAACTCTTGGACATCTTTAATATGGAATATGTTTCTGACCCGCAAATTTCGCCCGATGGTTCCAAAATCATCTATGTCCGGAATTTTAAAGATGTCATGACCGATAAAAACCTATCCAATCTATGGATCGTAAATTTTGATGGTTCCAACAATCGACCTTTGACTACGGGAAATCACAACGACTTTTATCCCAGATGGTCACATGACGGTTCCAAAATCATTTTTAAGTCAAACATGGCTGATGATAAAATGAAACTTTATCTGATGTGGCTGGATACCAAGGAAACCATGGCATTGACCAATACCCCACAATCCCCTGGGCAGGTTTCATGGTCTTATGACGATAAGTACTTGGCCTTTACCCTATTTGTTCCAAAGGAAAACCCGTCCATTGTGAAGCTTCCGGCCAAACCAGAAGGAGCCAAATGGAATGACCCACCCAAGTACATTGACCAAATGAACTATCGTGGAGATGGACAAGGCTATCTGAAAGGTGGAAATACACAATTGTTTACCTTACCTATCAGTGGAGGGACACCCAAACAGCTCACCTTTACGGATTTTGACCACGGAGGACCCGTTTGGTCCAAAGACAATTCCCATTTGTATTTCAGTGCCAACTTCCATAAAGACGAGGAATTTGAACCAGCCAATAGCGAAATCTACAGCATTAGCGTTTCCGATGGCAAGATTACACCCCTGACCGACCGATTTGGTCCCGATGGGAACCCCGTTTTGTCACCAGATGGATCTAAAATTGCGTATTTGGGGTATGATGATAAATTTCAGGGTTATCAATTGACCGAATTATATGTCATAAATTCAGACGGCAGTGGTTCGCAGTTGATTTCTGGAAGTTTTGACCGTGATGTGGAAGATATGGTTTGGAACAGTAAGGGCAATGGCTTTTATTTTAGCTACACCGACCAAGGCATGGGCAAATTGGCTTCCATGAGTTTATCGGGTTCGGTTGAGGACATTACCGATGAATTGGGTGGTCTTAATTTGGGAAGACCCTACAACGGTGCCAGTTTTTCGGCTTCAACCAATGGAAAATTTGCATATACCTACGGTACCACAAAACATCCCGCAGATTTGGCGGTAGTGGACATCAAAAAGAACAAAAAGCGACTTACCGCATTGAACGATGACCTCTTCGCCTTCAAAAAATTGAGTAATGTGGAGGAAATTTGGTGGGAGTCGTCCTATGACCAACGTAAAATTCAGGGTTGGGTCGTAACCCCTCCCTATTTTGACCCTTCGAAAAAATATCCATTGATTTTGGAAATCCACGGTGGTCCATTTCAAAGTTATGGGGAGGTGTATTCTGCAGAAATACAGGCGTATGCCGCGGAAGGGTATGTGGTGCTCTACTCCAACCCCAGGGGGAGTACCAGTTACGGTGCAGAGTTCGGAAACCTCATCCACCATGACTACCCTAACCACGATTATGAAGATTTAATGTCCGGCGTGGATGCTGTGCTCGCAAAAGGGTATGTGGATGAAAACAATCTTTTTGTTACTGGAGGTAGTGGTGGCGGAGTCCTTACGGCTTGGATTGTAGGCAAAACAGACCGGTTTAAAGCCGCTGTAGTGGCGAAACCCGTCATCAACTGGACCAGTTTTGTGCTGTATGCCGATGCTTTACCCTTTTTCTCTAAATATTGGTTTGGAAAAAAACCATGGGAAGACCCAGAAAATTACATGCGCCGTTCCCCATTGACCTATGTGGGTAATGTAACCACGCCCACCATGCTCATGACGGGTGAAGAGGATTACCGAACTCCAATTGCAGAATCAGAACAATTTTATGCCGCATTGAAATTGCAAAATGTGGAAACAGCCATGGTTCGTATTCCTGGAGCTTCACACGGCATTGCCAACAGACCTAGCAATTTAATTGCCAAGATTGCAAGTGTTTTGGCGTGGTTTGAAAAATATAAAGACACAAATTAAAATTTAGGGGAAAGCTGTTTTTCAGAATGCTAATAATCAGTATCTTACTGAATTAATTAAACACCAACCTTAAATTAAGTATGATGAAAAAACTCGTTTTTCTATTGTCACTTCTTGCTTTGGCCTGTAATCAAACAGTCAAAGAAACTGAAGTTGTGGAGGAAGAACCTGTTACTGAAACCATTGATGTTGAAGCCGAAGTGAAGGCCATTAATGAGCTTCGAGCAGCCTTTCAACAAGCCATTAAAGAAAAACGGTATGGCGATTTAGGCCAGTATGCCACAGCAGATATGAAAGGTGTTTCACCAGGTAGTGAAGATTGGCTGGAATACAAAAGGCAGCGCGAAGCACGTTTGGGAAAATTCAGCTACGACAGCATCATTATGACCCCGGAAGAAACCGTGGTGGTAAGCGACACGGTTGCCTATGACTATGGGACCAGCAAAGTGTACTATACCAATGACAAAGGTGAGTCGGTTGAATTACAGGACACATTTATCGTCATTCTTAAAAAAGACAAGGAGGATAATCAATGGAAAATACACCGCGAGGTGGCTTCAGCCATTGTAGAATGAGCGTTTCGTATCTTCAAAAAAATTAGAAAGCCCATGTTACAATTGTAGCATGGGCTTTCACTTTTGAGATGACCGATAGCCTTATAAGTAGGCATAACAACAACACTATCAATCCTAGATTCAGGGCATTCTAGTTCCAGCCACCGCCCAAGGCCCGGTACATGGTAACCTGGGCCAATAGCTGGTCTTTTTTGGTCTCTACCAGTTCCATTCGGGATTCCAATGCTTCACGCTGAGCCAACAATACCTCAATGTATTCCACCCGTGCGGATTGGAACAAACGTGTAGACAAGTCGATGGATTCCGTTAAGGCTTGCACTTGACCGTTTTTTAATTCATAGCTCATTTTTAGATTCTCGATGTTGGACAACTGATTGGCCACTTCGATATACGCATTTAAAATGGCCTTCTCATATTCGTACACCGCTTGCAACTGTCGGTCCGTGGCATTCTTGTACTGCGCTTTTATAGCATTTCTGTTGATCAATGGTGCTACCATGTCCCCCATGACCGAATACAACACAGATTCTGGGGTGGTAGTGAGATACTTGGTATTGAACGCCTGCAATCCCGCTCCCGCCTTAATGGTGAACTGTGGATAAAAACTGGCTTTGGCCGCTTTGGTATCCAATTTGGCTGCTGCCAATTCAAACTCTGCTTGACGTACATCTGGGCGGTTTTGCAACAATTGCGAAGGTATCCCTGCATAAATAGTGTCAATGGACATATCAATGAAATTGTCCGAGGTCCTTTGAATATGTTGGGGCGACCTCCCAATCAAGAAGTTGAGTCGATTCTCCATTTCCACGATTTCCTGTTGGATTTCGTATTTATGGCTTTGGTTTTTCATCACCTCCGCCTGAAAACGCTTCACGGCCAACTCGGTAGCCCTCGCTGCTTGTTTCTGCAACTTCACCATCTTTAGGGCGTTTTGCTGAATCTCCAAGTTTTGGTCGATTATGGACAATTGGTTGTCCAATGCCATCAACTCATAGTAAGAGTCCGCAATCTCGGCCACCAAATTGGTCACCATAAAGTTTTTACCTTCAACACTGGATAGATATTCAAAAACCACCGCTTTCTTTTCATTGCGCAACTTTTTCCAAACATCCAGTTCCCAAGTGGCAAAAGCCCCAACCATATAATTGGTGAGTGGTTCAGGGAACTCCTCCCCCTCCTTAACCTCAAGATTCTTCTCCACAGCGCCATTACGGGTATATTCCCCTACTTTTTCTACTTCCGCACCGGCTTGGATATTCACAAAAGGGAGGTACTCCCCTTTTTTAGCCTGAATTACATTCTTGTCCATATCCACCTGTTGGAGCATAATGTTCAACTCCTGATTGTTTACCAAAGCGGTATCAATCAACTCAACAAGGTTGGGGTCTTTAAAAAACTCCCTCCACTCTACCATTCCGGTATTGATGGTATCCCTGGATTGATTTTGATATTGTTCAGGAACGGAAGTGTTTTCATCCCGAATCTCCCGCGTGGGCACACAAGAATACAGGGCCACTACGGCGAGAACGCCAATCACAAATGATTTTCTATTCTTCATCTTTCTTCCCTTTTTTCTTGTTATTTCCATTTCTTGTGGTCATTTTTTTCAAAAGTCGATTAACTTCACGCAAACGCGCCCGAAGTTTACTATCATCTCTGGTTTTGAAGAACTCTTCGGAAATTGGTTCATCGTGTTCATCCCGAATAAGGCTCTTGCCTTCAGCCATTTTGGCGAAGATGAAATAGAGACCGGGAATCACCAATACCCCAAATACAGTACCTATGAGCATCCCACCCAGAGCAGAACCACCAATGGTTCGGTTTCCGATGGCACCTGCACCTGTGGCCACCACCAACGGAATCAACCCGGCGATAAAGGCAAACGATGTCATCAAAATAGGTCTAAACCGTTGTTTGGACCCTTCAATGGCCGCAGCCAAGATGGTAGCACCCTGTCGATGCTTCTGCACCGCGAATTCCACAATCAATACCGCGTTTTTACCCAGCAGTCCCACTAGCATGATCATACCGATTTGTGCGTAAACGTCATTGGACAATCCCATCAACTTCAATAAGAAGAAAGAACCGAACACTCCAACGGGCAGGGATAAGATTACAGCCAAAGGCAACAAGAAACTTTCATATTGGGCCGCCAACACTAAGTAAACGAAAATCAACACCACTATAAAGATATAGATGGATTCATTACCGCGCTGTGCCTCATCATAGGAAAGACCTTCCCAAGCAATGTCGTACCCTCTTGGCAGACTCTGTTCGGCCACCTCTTGAATGGCCTTAATGGCATCCCCACTGGTAAATCCAGCAGCGGGAAGTCCGCGAATAGCCGCCGAGTTATACAGGTTGTATCGGGTAATCTCGTTAGGTCCGAGTTTCTTCTCCATCGTCATAAAGGCAGAATAGGGAACCATTTCACCTTCTTCGTTCTTCACAAACAACTTTTCAAGGTCTGAAGGCATGCCCCGATATTCAGGAGCGGCTTGGGTATACACCTTGAAGAATCGTCCAAAACGGATGAAACCCTGTTCATAGGTACTACCAATGAGAATGTTCAGGTTTTCCATGGCTTTGCCAATGGAGACCCCTTTCTGCATGGCAGCCTTATTGTTGATTTTCAACTCGTACTGTGGATAATTCGCCGCGAAGAAGGTGAACAAACCAGTTAACTCCTCACGCTCACGCAGCTTATCCATAAACTCGTTGTTGATGCGCTCAAACTCATGGTAATCCGTGCCGTTGGTCTTATCCAATAAACGCATGGAGAAACCACCGGAAGAACCAAAACCTGGCACAGCGGGGGGCTCAAAGTATTCAATAACTGCACCCAGGTCCTTGGTCTCTTCCTCCAACTCTTCCATAATCTCATGTACGGAGTGTTCCCGTTGCGACCATGGTTTTAAGTTGATCAAACAAGTCCCGGCATTGGAACCACGACCTTCAGTCATGATTTCGTAACCAGCCAATGATGAAACCGACTCAACACCTTCAGTCTCCTCACATATTTTTTGAAGTTTTCGGGCCACTTCATTGGTTCGTTCCAAGGTAGCTCCGGGAGGGGTCTGGATGATGGCATAGATCATTCCTTGGTCTTCATTGGGGATAAATCCAGCAGGCAACACCTGATTGGTAAAGAAGATTCCCGCACAGAAGGCCAACAACACTCCAAAAGTGACTACCCTTCGATTCACAATCTTATTTAGAACACCGACATATCTTCCAGTAAGTTTTTCAAATTTGGAATTGAACCAATCGATGAAACGGTTTACAGGCGATTTTCTTCGTGGCTTGCCATGGGTATTTTTCAACATCATGGCACAGAGTACCGGGGTCAAGGTCAAAGCCACAATAGCCGAAATGACAATGGATCCCGCCATCGTAATGGAGAACTGCCGATAGAAAACCCCCACTGGTCCCGTCATAAAGGAAATCGGGATAAACACCGAGGTCATTACTAGAGTAATGGCGATGATGGCCCCTCCAATTTCACCCAACACTTCATACGAAGCTTTGTAGGGCGTAAGGTTTTCTTCGTGCATCTTTACGTGGACCGCTTCAACCACCACAATGGCATTGTCCACCACAATACCAATCGCCAATACGAGGGCGAACAGGGTAATCAGGTTGATGGACAGTCCGAAGAGCTGCATTACAAAGAAGGCCCCAATCAAGGAAACGGGTACAGCGATAATCGGAATAAGCGTAGAACGCCAATCCCCCAAAAACAGGAACACCACAATGGCCACCAAGATAAAGGCATCCCGAAGCGTATGGAGCACCTGCTCTATGGATGCATCCAAGAAGTTGGAAACGTCATAACTGATTTTGTAATCGATTCCCGGAGGCATTTCCACTTCCAGTTCCTTCAGTTTATCTTTTACCGAAGCGATAACATCACTACCATTACTTCCAAAAGTTTGTTTCAATACGATGGACGCCGATGGCTTACCATCCAAGTTGGAATAAATATCAAAGAATTCACTTCCGAGTTCCACATCGGCCAAATCGCCCAACTTCAAGATTTCTCCTTCCTCATTGGCCTTGATGATGATATCCTTGTACTGTTCCGGTTCACTATATCGGTCTTGGTAGACCAACACATATTCCAACGACTGGGCTTTTTTACCAGAACTTCGACCCAATCGACCTGGACGTGCCAAAATACTTTGGTCTTCCATGGCTTCCAGAATTTCCTCTGCCGAAACATTATAGGCACGCATACGGTCTGGTTTCAACCATACCCGCATGGCGAATTTTCGGCTACCCAATATCTGGGCACTGGCAATACCATTGATTCGCTGGATTTCAGGAATCATTTTGGTATAGGCATAGTTATAGAGGAACTTTTCGTCATTGTTCTTGGCATCACTGTACAGGTTCACGTACATCAACATACTGGGCTGTACAGGGGTAATGATGACCCCTTCACGCTGCACCAACTCGGGAAGCAGCGGCATTACTTGGTCTACCCGGGTCTTTACCCGAACCACTGCTTGATTGGGGTCGGTTCCCGGTTCAAAGATTACACGCAATGTACCTTCTCCGGCACTAGTAGCATCGGAGGCAATATATCGCATGCCCTGTACTCCATTTATGGAAGTTTCCAAAGGAATCAGGGTTGATTTCACCAACACGTCCGCGCTTGATCCTGGATAGGCGATGAAAATATTGACTGTGGTTGGCGCAATCTGTGGAAACTGCGATATGGGCAATTGCTTTATAGCGAGTAGACCGGTAAAGACAATGATCACCGAGATCACAATTGCCAATACAGGCCTATGAATAAATTTTTTAAACATCTGTTAGAAGATTATGGGATTGTTCTACTCCGTGTATAACTCCAAGTTGGACAGGATTTCCTTGGGCTTCTCGAAATCGTAATGAATCTTTTCCCCGTTTCGCACCATTCGGATTCCTTCCAACAACACCTTGTCGTTTTCCGACAATCCTTTTTCCACCACAAAGAGATGTGGCAACTCTGCACCTATTGTAATCTCACGTTGTTGCACTTTGTCATCCTTGTCCAGGACAAAAACATATTTCTTGTCTAAAACCTCAAAAGTGGCCTTTTGTGGAATGAGCATGGCATTTTCAAGTGGAACTTTCATTAAAATACTACCAGTTTCTCCATGGCGAAGAATCCCATCTGGATTATCAAAAGTGGCCCTGAAAGCAATGTTTCCTGTCTCATTGTTGAACTCCCCTTCTATAGTTTCCACTATCCCGGAATGATTGAATCTTTTGTTGTTGGCCATAAGCAGGTCTACCTGCTGTTTGTTGTTTTTATTGGCACTGGTGATGTAATCCAAGTACTCCGCTTCGGGCACGTTGAAATAGACCCACATTTTACTGTTGTCCGAAAGCGTGGTCAAGAGTTCGCCTTCATCCAAAAGGCTTCCCTCCCTTGCTTCCAAGTGGTCCATGATGCCATCAAATGGGGCGCGGATGTCGGTAAAACCCAAGTGGGTCTCGGCCAAGGTAACTTCAGCCTTGGCGCGATCAAACTCAGCTTTTGCCATGGCCAACTCATTTTCGGAAACTACGTTGCCATCGGCCAACAACTTGGTATTCTTGTATTCAATTTCGGCCACTTCAGCCTCAGCTTTTGCTTTTTGCAAATCGGCCTCATACACATTGGGCATAATGTGGAACATCTGCTGGCCCTTTTTTACATGCTGGCCTTCATCTACATATATATGTTGTAAGTAGCCTTTTTCCAAGGCTCTAAGCTCGATATGCCTAATGGAATGGATTTGGCACACATAATCTTTGGTAATGGATGTGTCCTTTTTGATAGGGCTGCTCACTAGGAATTTGGTTTCGTCCTCTTTCTTATGTTTTTTGGACTCGCAGCTTGAATGGCAAAGCAGTACAAACAAGCCAATGAACATGGGAATTCTCCTCATAATTTTACGGATTAAATAAATTGGTGTTGAGATATTTGGTCGGCAAGTCCAAATCCGTCATAGCGAGGACCTGCCCAGGTTATTGAATAGTATTCAATGGGTTGATGAAAAGTGGCCATTGGAATATTGGCCCTCTTTAGGTGTATATTCTAGATTCTAAAGACCTGAAATAGAATGTTCCGCTTAAAGGGAGCGGTAAGTGAAGTAGGGACTGAAAACCCAAGGTTTATTTCAAGTTCACGAAATTCTTGCTCAGAAACTGAAGCATAAAAAAAGGCAGTAAAATAACTGCCCAACTGATAATCTGTTTTGAAAGATGTTACATCTTCGTCTTTTTCCTCTTGTTCCTCAACATCCGTTACTTCAACGAAAAGGTTTTTTTCAATATCAATTTGGGGAAGGTCCACCGAGGCATGACCATGGTGTTGATATCCTATATAACAAGCGCTTTCGTCATTTATACCATCTTGTGCATCTGCGTATAAATGATTGATGAATCCTCCCAACAAAAGAATAAATAGAGGAAACAAATATTTTCTGAACGCTTTTTTCATTTGGGGAACAAAACTATGTCACTGAAATTATCCGTACAAATTGTCATTGTTAATAATGGTTAAAATTGGGGCTGCCCCTATTATTTTTACAAAAAACGCCGTAGTTTTTTCATATAAATCAATTTACTGCAAAATTACCGCTGTCATTTTAACAAAAGTTTATCGATTTACTGAATTCCGATAAGAAAACGTTTGGAACCCTCTCTTAATGTATGGTGAAAACTGAATTTACGGTGTTAGCATTTCCATTTTTATTCTGAATCCTATTGCTTTCTTTCTAATTTTGAAACCATCATGTCAGAACAACTCTTTTCCCATATCAACAAATATGTCTCGGTCAGTCCCGAAGGTTTTCAGGTAATCATTACATTTTTTGAATTCCAAAATGTCTCCAAAAAACAACTATTGATCCAAGCAGGAAATTCCTGTGCCCACAATTATTTTGTGCTCAATGGTTGTCTGCACATGTACTTCACCAACGAAAAAGGAGCAGAACGAACCGTACAGTTTGCCATTGATAATTGGTGGATGACGGACTGTTTGGCCTATTTGAACCAAAGCAGGACAGATTTTACCATTCAAGCGGTTGAGGACACCCAAGTGCTATCCATCACCTTTGAAAAACAAGAACAATTGCTTAAAGAATTTCCACAGTTGGAACGGTACTTTAGAATAATATATCAAATTGGGTATGGTTCTTCGTTAAAGAGAATGAAGCATATGTTCGATTTATCAAAAGAAGAAATCTACCTGCAATTTACTGACCATTATCCAGAATTTGCCCAAAGGGTACCACAATATCTGATTGCTTCCTTTTTAGGACTTACCCCGGAATATGTGAGCGAAATACGGGCCAAAAAACGTTCTTAAACCTGTTTAAGTTTTTTGGATAGGGTATGAAATACCTTCGTTCCACATTCAAAAAACAATAAAAAGATGGAAAACAGAATTCAAATTGATGCCTTAGAACCTCAAGCTTTCAATGCCATGTTTGGGTTGGAAAAATATTTGCAAGAGGGGCAATTAAACAAAACCCATTACAAGCTCATTAAAATTAGGGCCAGCCAAATCAATGGTTGTGCATTTTGCATTAACATGCACACTGAAGAAGCCTTGAAATTGGGAGAAAATCCAAAACGTTTGCTTTTGTTGGACGCTTGGTGGGACACCGACCTGTATTCCGAAGAGGAACAAATCATTCTTAAAATCACCGAAGAGGTTACCTTGGTTCATCAGGATGGGTTAACGCAGGAGACCTATGAAAAAGCTTTGGAAGTGTTCGATGGAAACTACCTAGCCCAAATTATTATGGCCGTGGTGACCATAAATGCTTGGAACCGAATTGCCATAAGCACCCAAAAGCCATTAGAAAAATAGAAAAGGCTCCAAGAGGAGCCTTTTCTATTTCATTGGACACCATTTCAATAAAAAAATGATATACTGATACATTTTTGTATTAACACAAATCCCCTTTGAAATATAAAATTAGAAGGCCAATAGATTAAACCTTTCCTTTGATGAACAAGAAGAAGTACGGAGCCAAACTCCCTCCAAACCTTGGATTAATTTCAATAATATACGGAATACCATTCTTTACTTTATAATTAATACAACATAAGCCCTCAAAACCAGTAGCATTAAGAATATCCTCAAAAGTCTTCATGTAATGGTTCCGATCTATATTTTTTAAATGATTATCCTTTCCCTTTATACCTGTTTCTATTTCAAAAATATATTTTAAAGTAAGGGCTTTTTCAATCTTACCATTCTTTACTATCACATGAGCTGCATGTTCATATCTACCAGTAATAATTTCTTGCACAAAGAATTCTTCCGATTTAATTTTGTCTTTATGCATTTTTTCAGTAGCCTCATCATGGATTAAAAACGTATTTGCCCCCCACTTGTCCTTTTTCTTTTTTAAGATGTATGGATAGCTCGTCACATTTCCTACTGGTGGAATATATTCTTCAAAACCGTGACTGATTAATTTTTCGTTAAACTGATATTTATCATCAAACAATTCAACTACCTCTGCATTAGGCATTGGTATTATGGATTGCCTTTTGCCCATCTTGTCACAAATGGTTTGACTGGTCAAATCTTTAATGGTAAGGGGTACAATCAAATCGTAAGCATTAAAATTTTCCGATTCCAATTCTTTAAAATAAACCTTGATATTGGTCCCTTTAAATCCCTTAATAATTTCTTCCTCCCAATCACATTCTCTGGAAAACAAAATTTTTTTTTCCTTCGATCGATACAGAAGCTTTAAAAAACAAAAATATGATTTGAAGACTACCTTGTTTAACCTATGAACCAACTTGTCAGATAAATGCATAATACTTCTAAAACATTAAAAATATATGAAGAAGCTCATCAAGAAACCAAACTTCTTTAAATCAAAGAATCGATATATAACGCTATATGTATAAAAAATTGCTTCATTAGAAAACATTCCTTCAAAAAAATATAAATTACTTGCTCAAATACATTTTCCTTCGGGAATACAAATTATAGAATTCGTCGTCCTTAAGGCTGTCAATGAACAGAATACTTTCTCCAGTACTCTTCATTTCCGGTCCTAAGTTCTTGTTCACATTCGGGAACTTGTTGAAGGAGAATACCGGTTGTTTTATCGCATAACCATCCAAATGTGGCTTAAAGTCAAAATCCTTGATTTTCTTTTCACCCAACATCACCTTTGTTGCGTAATTTACATAAGGTTCTCCATAAGCTTTGGCAATAAAGGGAACTGTTCTGGATGCCCTGGGGTTCGCTTCAATGATGTACACAATATCATCTTTGATTGCAAATTGAATGTTTATCAACCCAACTGTATTCAAAGCCAAGGCTATTTTTCGGGTGTGATCCTTGATCTGCTGCATGACAAATTCCCCCAAGTTGAAGGGTGGTAAAGTGGCATTGGAATCGCCTGAATGTATTCCACAGGGCTCAATATGTTCCATGATTCCAATAATGTACACATCCTCTCCGTCACAAATGGCATCCGCTTCGGCTTCAATGGCACCATCCAGATAATGATCTAAGAGCAGCTTATTATTTGGGATGCTCCGCAACAAATCCACCACATGGGCTTCCAATTCTTCTTTGTTGATGACAATCTTCATGCCCTGTCCTCCTAAAACGTAGGATGGTCTCACCAAGAGCGGGAAATTCAGCTCATCTGCCAATTCCAAGGCTTCATCAGCAGTTTCCGCAACACCAAACCTTGGGTAAGGGATGTCATTCTCCTTCAACAAAGTGGAGAAGCTACCCCTGTCCTCGGCCAAATCCAAGGATTCAAAGCTGGTACCGATTATATTTATTCCGTATTTATCCAACTTTTCCGCCAATTTCAAAGCAGTTTGTCCACCCAACTGTACAATAACCCCTTCAGGATTTTCATGTCGGATAATATCGTAGATATGCTCCCAGAAAACAGGCTCAAAATAAAGCTTGTCAGCCGTATCAAAATCCGTGGAAACGGTTTCTGGGTTACAGTTGATCATAATGGTTTCATACCCGCATTCTGCAGCGGCCAATACGCCATGTACACAGCAGTAGTCAAACTCTATTCCCTGCCCTATTCGGTTGGGACCAGACCCCAGAACTACAATTTTCTTCTTGTCGGTCACCACACTATCATTGGCCACGTAGCGTTCACCATCCGGTGTTTCAATTTCTTCCTCAAAAGTGGAATAATAGTATGGAGTAACCGCTTTAAACTCAGCGGCACAGGTGTCCACCAGTTTGTACACCCGATTAATGTTTAATTCCATTCGCTTGCTGTGCACCTCGCTCTCCCAACAATCCAACATGTGGGCAATTTGTCTATCGGCAAAACCTTTTTGCTTGGCTTCCAACAACAATGCTTTTGGCAAGCTTTCTATGGTGTATTTTGAAATTTCCATCTCCAAGAAATGCAATTCCTCATATTGCTTTAGGAACCACATGTCTATTTTGGTGATGTCGTGAATGCGTTTTAATGGAATACCCAACTGAATTGCATCGTAAATCACAAATACTCTATCCCAACTCGGTACTTTTAATTTTTGGATGATTTTCTCGTAGTCCTTATAGCCTTTTCCATCGGCACCTAGACCATTTCGCTTAATTTCAAGGGATTGGGTGGCTTTGTGCAGGGCTTCTTGGAACGAACGTCCAATACCCATTACTTCTCCAACAGATTTCATTTGAAGTCCCAAGGTTCTATCCGAACCTTCAAATTTGTCAAAGTTCCAACGTGGTATTTTTACGATAACGTAGTCCAAGGTTGGCTCAAACAAGGCGGAAGTAGACTTGGTGATTTGGTTGTCCAACTCATCCAAGGTGTACCCAATGGCCAATTTGGCCGCAATTTTTGCAATGGGATATCCAGTTGCTTTTGATGCCAATGCCGATGACCGTGAAACCCGTGGGTTAATCTCGATGGCAATAATGTCTTCTTTTTCATCTGGACTCACCGCAAACTGAACGTTACATCCTCCTGCAAAATCCCCGATGCTGCGCATCATATGGATGGCCATGTCGCGCATCCTTTGGAAAGTTCTGTCGGATAAAGTCATTGCGGGCGCCACAGTAATGGAGTCTCCTGTGTGGATGCCCATCGGGTCCATATTTTCAATGGTACAGATAATGACCACATTGTCATTTTTATCACGAAGCAGCTCCAACTCGTATTCTTTCCATCCCATAAGGGCCTTGTCGATCATTACCTCGTGAATGGGCGAAACTTCCAAGCCGTGGCTCAGCATGTCGTCAAACTCTGCTGGATCGTGAACGATGGCCGCTCCTGCACCTCCAAGGGTAAATGAAGCACGGATTACCAATGGAAAACCAAATTCTTGTGCGATTTCCTTTCCTTTTAAGAACGATGTTGCCGAAGCTTGGGGCGGCATTCCTATACCAATTTTCAACATTAATTCCCGAAATTTCTCACGGTCTTCGGTAATGTTAATGGCATCGATATCCACACCAATAATTTCAACTCCAAAATCTTCCCAAATGCC
>JAUIBH010000185.1 GCA_030427985.1 Bacteroidia bacterium
CTACTGAAGAGCAGTTGGATACATTGGTTGATATTCATTTTAAAGGAGTGTTTTTCTTAACTCAAAAATTATTGCCCATTTTATCAGATGGAGGTGGAATTGTGAATATTTCAAGCGGATTGGCACGTTTTTCATTTCCAGGATATTCAGTGTATGGATCCATGAAGGCTGCGATAGAGGCGATGACCCGATATCAGGCCAAAGAATTGGGAGCTCGTCAAATTAAGTCGAATGTGGTGGCGCCAGGTGCCATCGAAACCGATTTTGGAGGTGGAGTCAATAAGAATGATGAAGGGAAGAGAACAGCTATAGCCGGTATTACAGCTTTGGGCCGTGTTGGTATTCCGAGTGACATTGGTGGTGTGGTGGCATTTTTATGTACCGATGATGCTAAATGGGTCAACGGTCAACGTATCGAAGTATCGGGCGGCATGCTGGTTTAAAAACTTCACAACAAGAAGTGAAAAACGGGTTGAGTTATCAATCCGTTTTTTTATTGTTGGTTTTCTAAAAATTCAAGGGCTTTTTTTGCTTTTCACTAGGGAGAGCCGTTTCTTTGCAGTTCAGTTCATTTATAAATTGAAAGTGTTATCAAGAAAGGTGGAGGGATTAGACCCTGTGAAGCCTTAGCAACCCTCGACCTCGAGAAGGTGCTACATTCTACCCCTGTCTTGAATTCATTTCAAGACCTTTCGGAAAGTCAACCTGAAAGGGGGAAGGATAACGAAAAGAATACAGCAACGTATTTTTCCGCACTTTTCTTGATTTCACTACATCCTTTTTTGAAGGAAATTGTACTATGGAAAAAATTGAAGACATATTGAAGAAACGGATTTTAGTGCTGGATGGAGCTATGGGCACCATGTTGCAGCGCTATAAATTCAATGAAGAGGATTTTAGGGGCGAACGATTCAAAGATTGGCCCAGCGATTTGCAAGGAAACAACGATTTATTGTCATTGACTCAGCCAGAAGCCGTAAAGGAAGTCCATCGCAAGTTTTTAAATGCTGGAGCGGACATTTTGGAGACCAATACATTTTCTGGAACTACTATCGCCATGGCAGACTACGGCATGGAAGAATTGGTATATGAACTCAATTACGAATCGGCTAAGCTTGCAAAAGAAGTAGCTAACGAATTCACCAAAAAAGACCCAAACAAACCAAGGTTTGTGGCAGGAAGTATTGGCCCCACCAATAAAACGGCCAGTATGTCACCCGATGTGAACGACCCTGGGTTTAGGGCCATTTCTTTTGATGAGCTTCGTGTTGCCTATAAACAACAGATTGAGGCCCTTTTGGATGGTGGCGTTGATATATTATTGGTAGAGACCATTTTTGATACCCTTAATGCCAAAGCAGCCCTTTTTGCAATAGAGGAGGTTAAGGAAGAACGAAATATTGATGTGCCCGTAATGGTCAGCGGTACCATTACCGATGCTTCGGGAAGAACATTGTCTGGACAAACTGCCGAAGCCTTTTTGATTTCCATTTCGCATATTCCAATTTTATCGGTTGGATTCAATTGCGCCTTGGGAGCCAAACAATTGGTGCCCCATTTGGAGGTGGTTTCCGCAAAATCGGAATTTGCCATTTCGGCCCACCCAAATGCAGGATTGCCGAACGCTTTTGGCGAGTATGACGAAACACCGGAGCAAATGGCCGCACAAATCAAAGAATATGTGGAAAAGGGGTTGGTGAATATTGTTGGCGGATGCTGTGGAACCACTCCAGAACATATTAAGGCTATTGCGGATGTG
>JAUIBH010000107.1 GCA_030427985.1 Bacteroidia bacterium
GTAGGTCTAAAGTACTATCTTTCGGGGAACAATCTATTCCCAACATGAAGCGAAGAAATTTTATTGCCACGGCTGCTGCGGGTTCCGCCGGTTTGGCATCGGTATCTGGCTTTGCGCAGGACAATGCACAACAAAAAGATTTTAAACTGAAGCACAACATTAACCACAGTGTATGCGAATGGTGCTTTAATGATATTCCCTTTGAAGAGTTTTTACAGACCTTGAACGAATTGGGCGTAAAGTCCATTGACTTGGTGGGGCCTGATAGATGGCACATCTTAAAAAAATATGACATTCATTGCTCCATGTGCAATGGGGCTGAAATTAATTTGGAACAGGGGTGGAACAATCCCAAGTACCATGAACAGTTGATAAAAAATTATATGGAAATCATCCCAAAAGTTGCCGAAGCCGGATACACCAACCTTATCTGTTTTAGCGGTAACCGAGATGGCATGAACGATTACGTGGGATTGCAAAATTGTGTGGACGGGCTTTCCAAAATCATGCCTTTGGCCGAAAAGCACGGAGTGGTCATTCAAATGGAGCTTTTTAACCAAGTGAACCACCCTGATTATATGTGTGACAGCTCGCTTTGGGGTGTAGAGCTTTGCAAGCATTTGGGCAGCGAGAACTTTAAATTGTTGTACGACATCTACCACATGCAAATCCAGGAAGGGGACATTATACGGAGTATACAGAACTATCACCCCTATTTTGGGCACTACCATACCGCTGGGGTTCCGGGCCGACATGAGATTGATGAAACCCAAGAACTGTACTATCCTGCTATTATGAAGGCCATTTTGGACACTGGCTTTACTGGACATGTGGCCCAAGAGTTTATTGTGACCTGGGATGACAAAATCGCAGCTTTAAAAGATGGGTTTATGCGGTGTGATGTGTAGCCTTAGATCAATGACTCAATCCATTCAATATGTTTACCCATATGAGAAAGAGAAACCACATAAACCTTAGACTGAACAAAAACCACTATTCTAAAATTGCAGTCAACCAACATTTTATTGGGAAATGGACAAGAAATATATTGTTACAGCGCATGAGTATCCTGAACAACTAAAAAGACTTATCGATAGGCTCAAGGATGAAAAGTCTTCTTTTTACATACATATTGACTTAAAAAGCGATTTAAGCCACTTTACAAGTTTAATCAAATACAAGAATGTCTCTTTCATTGAGGACAGAGTTGATTGTATATGGGGAGATTTGTCTCAAGTTATCGCTACCATAAACCTCTTAAAAGTTGCCACAAAGGATATGACAAATAATTCAAAGGTTATCTTTTTAAGTGGACAAGATTATCCTATTAAAAGTCTAGAACATATTGACTACTATTTGGATTCTCATAAAGAATATGATTTTATTGACTATGATATGTCTCCAATTCCAAAAGACAGTGACATTTATAGAACTCGGGTAAAAAAATATAAAATCAACTTATCTTCCCAACGGGAAGATTTCGTTATTGTAGATAGTATTCTTTCTTTCAACCTCAGTAATCTTAAAAATATTATACACTTATTGGGTAATAATAAAATTAAACTGAAAGACTTTTTTATCCTATTTAACATCAAACGCAAGTCAATCTTCAAAGAACATTATAAAGGTACAAATTGGTTCTGTTTCAATCTAACCACAGTAGAAAAGATAATGAAATATGTAAATCAGAACAAAGAAAAACTGTTCGCCTACTACAAATATACCTTATGTGCAGATGAGCAGATTTTTCATACCATTCTTAATGAAATAATGAAAAAAGATAAAACCATAAAGCTTAAACCCAATATTCATTTTGTGGATTGGAGCAAAAAAAATGTTCCGCTTCCAGTAACTTTCTCAAAAAAAGACTTAGACTTACTTCTAAATCAACCAGAACACAAGTTGTTTGCTCGAAAATTTTGTTTAGATATGGATAGTGAGATATTAGACCTTATCGACAAAAATATTGTGGAACAAAAAACACAATACTGACTTAAGGAAGCTTAAGGTCATAGATTGGTGCTACAACTAAATCACCATAACCCTTGTTCTTTTGGCATTTTGGGATGTATTTCTTGGTCTTAGAGCAAGTTGGTCAATTTTATTTGATTCTGTAGCCCGATATATCGGACACTGAAGAATTATTTTAACCCTTCATTTCCAAATAGAAATCCAAATCTTTAAATTGGCTTTTAGCTTAAAACGATACTGATAATAATTTTTGAATGACTTTAGATTCCCAACACTATTTTAACACCTATCTAAAAGAATTTAGTCATGCCAATGCTGCCGAAATCGATTTTATTCGTTCCCACCTCACCTTAAAGGAAATCAAAAAAGGAGATTTTTATTTAAAAAATGGGGAGGTACAGACCCAGATGGGCTACGTTTGTGCTGGGCTGCTGCGGCGGTATTACATCAATGAAAAAGGTAACGAAATAACCACAGGATTTACCAAAGAGAACGAATACGTCACGGATTATCCTGCCTTTATCCGGCAAAAGCCCACCAAGTATTTTCTGCAATGCCTTGAACCTACCATCACCATTAATTTACCGTATAACATCATCCAAGAAAGCTATAAAAAGTCCAAGAACAGTGAAAAGCAGGGACGCCTTATCGCGGAAAATGTACTCACTATTTTAAGTGACCGTGTGGAAAGTTTCTTGTTCCTAACTGCCGAGGAACGGTACCTGAACTTCATTTCGGAAAATCCAGACCTTATGAACCGCATCAGCTTAACCCATTTGTCTTCATTTTTAGGTATTGAGCGGCAATCTTTAAGTCGAATCCGGAAAAGAATCGCTGAAAAGTGATTTTGTCACATAGGTGACAGCCCCAACTGAGGGGATAGGCCCATATTTGCAGCATGATACATCAAAAAACAACACATACTCCGCATCAAATCATCACATGGGCCTGTTTCTTCCTGTTCCTTTTTATGGGACCACTGGTCAACGCCCAAACTCCGAATCCTGCGAGTTCAGTGCATAAAGCCATTCAAAATCACACTAATACCATTTTTGATAGTTTGGTGGCCATCCGAAGGGATTTTCACAAACATCCTGAAACGGGTGGTCATGAAAAACGGACCGCAGAATTCATTGAAGGATATTTGAAAGGCCTTGGACTTGAAGTGAAATCCGGTATTGGTGGTTATGGCGTTGTCGGAATCCTAAAGGGAAACCCCAACGGCAAAAAAATCGCTTGGCGTGCTGATATCGATGCCATGCCATGGGATACTCCCGAAACTGGGGAATTTGCATCGACCACTGATGGAGTGCGCCATATTTGCGGACATGATGTGCATACCACCATTGCGTTGGGAATGGCCAACGTGTTAGTGAATCAGAAAGAACAGCTGAACGGAACGGTGTATCTTATTTTCCAACCCTCGGAAGAAAACTACCACGGTGCCCAAGACATGATAGCGGATGGATTATTTGACCTAATATCCCCTGATGAGATGTATGCCGCCCATATTTCACCCATGCCTGCCGGACTGGTGGCTTCCAAACCTGGATATTTGTATGCCGACTATAAGCAAATCAATATTTCCTTTGAACAAAATCAAGAGCAAGATTCCATCATTGCATTTACCAAGGATTTATTGTTGAAGCTACAAAATGTTGCACCAGACGGTAAATTTTGGGACACCCAAAACCTGATGGACCCGAATATTGGCATTGGCAATCCCAACACCATTTTCAAAGACTACACCACCATAAGCAACAATATTAAGGTTGAAGAAGAAGACAAGTCCATCACAGTAATTGCATTTGTGAGTGCCAGTAACAAAAAAAGAATGGACTCCATTCCCGAATTGCTTCGGCAACAAATTGCAAAATCAAAGTATGCTGACGATTTGATTGATATTATTTATGCCTCGAAAATTTTTACCTACTCGCCCGAAAGAGGAAATATTGACAATGATGGGCCGTTAACCACCGAAGCCATAGAAACCATTTCCGGAATTTATGGGGCATCGAGTGCTATTCCATTGTATGGGGCCATCCCCGATGGTCGTGGGGATGACTTTGCCTATTTTCAACAGGAAATACCGGGCACTTACTTCTTACTAGGGGGGTCAAATTTTGAAAAAGGAATCATTGCCATGCCCCATTCTGATTCATTTAAGGTTGATGAAAACTGCATTAAAACTGGTGTGAACTATTTTTCTTCCCTGATTTTAGAACGCGTGAACAATTAAAAAGTCCACCTTTTACCAATTACTTCTCGAAAAATTCTGTAACAAATAATGGACTAAATCGTTTTGCATGCAGAGAACAACAAATGAACACATGAGATTACAATTTTCAATCCTTTTTTTCTGTTTAGTATCCCTTAATTGCTTTGGGCAATCCACTGCAAAATTCTCTAAAAAAGCCGTATTGGAAGATTTAAAAACCTTACGAGAATCCTTGGAAGATGCCCACTATAACCTTTATGCGTACACTCCTGAAAAAGAATTTGAAGCTACTTATACCCAAGTAAAAAACGCCATTCAAAAAGACTCTTTCAGTTTGTTGGAGGCCACCAACATTTTTCAACGATTGATTTCTGTGGTAAACAACGGACATACCGAGATTGATTTCCCTGGACAATCTTATGGAGCCTACGCTTATGCGGGAGGAACCGTTTTTCCTTTGGAAATTGCCTTTGAAAATGGAAAATCCTTGGTACGAAAGAATTTTTCGGATGACGAAAGTATAGCCATCGGCTCTGAAATTCTTAGCATAAATGGAATGTCCATGGAAGCCATTTTAGCCAAAATATATCCACAGGTATCCGCAGAACGTCCCTATTTTAAAAATGTAAAGATTGAACTGTATTCTTTCCCCAGATATTATTGGCAGGTTTTTGGTGAACAGAAAGATTTTGTGGTTGAAATCCGCACTCATGAAACCGTTAAAAAACACACTTTTAAGGCGGTTAATCTGATTGAAGGTTATGAAATGAAAAGAAATGAGGTGATGAATGCCAAAATGGAACTCAAATTCCTGCCAAATTCAGCCTACCTGAACCCAGGGAACTTCAGTGGTGATGAGCAAAAGTATCAACAATTTATCGATTCCGCTTTTGTGGTCATCAAGGAACGACAAAGTAAAAATTTGATCGTAGACCTGAGGAACAATCTTGGTGGGAATAATTCATTCAGTGATTATTTGGTTTCTTATTTTGCTGATAAACCTTTCACTTGGAATTCCAGCTTCACCCTAAAGACCAGTAAATTTCTAAAAAATCATGTGCGGCAGCATAATGATACCTCATTGGTATTTTTTCAAAAAATTCTTTTCCATGAAGATGGGGAAGTCTACCCGTACACATTTGATGCCTATCAACCTCAACCCAAACCAAAACGATTTGATGGGAAGGTATATGTGCTGATCAACAGGCAATCGCATTCCCAATCCGCGGTAACGGCTGCCCAAATCCAAGATTATAAGTTCGGTACGCTTGTTGGCGAAGAAACAGGTGATTATCCTTCATTATATGCATCCCAATTTCAATATAGCCTTCCCAATACCGGCATCCCCGTAAAAGTTTCCAAAGGCTATATTGTACGGGTCAATGGAAGCACCAAAGAAGAAGGAGTGATTCCGGATATTTACATTCAAGACCATTTACTGGATGAAAATGATGAAATTTTAAATGGCTTACTGGAAAAAATTGGAAGTTGAGCCACTTCCTTTCCATAAAACTTATCTTAATCCAATACAAAGTTTACGCATATTGTATCTTTAAAGGGAACAGTGAATACAATTTGCATGCTCCATTCCATAAATCCGCATACCCTTAAAGAAGTTTACAGTGTAGAAGAGTTTTCAAAAGATGACATCAATAAGGCCATTGATAAGGCGGATGACTGTTTTAAATCTTGGAGAAAACGCTCTTTTGCCGAAAGAAGCACATTACTATTGGCCGCCGCAAAGGAGCTCAAACAAAACAAAAGCGAGTATGCATTAGATATTACCTTGGAAATGGGAAAGCCCATAAGTCAATCCATTTCAGAGGTTGAAAAATGTGCCTGGGTTTGCGAATATTATGCTGAAAAGGCGGAACAACATTTGGCCAATAAACCCATTCCAACCGATGCCAAAGAAAGCTATGTGAGCTATGAGCCCTTAGGGGCTGTTTTGGCGGTAATGCCTTGGAACTACCCTTTTTGGCAGGTATTTCGGTTTGCCGCGCCAGCCTTAATGGCCGGTAATGTAGGTCTGCTGAAGCATGCCAGCAACGTCATGAAAAGCGCTGCCAATATTGAAAAAGTTTTTCAGCGGGCCGGTTTTCCCGAAGGATGTTTTTCCAATCTTCCCATTAGTAGTGGAAAGGTTGAGGACATCATAAAGAACAAAAAAATAAAAGCGGTGACCCTAACCGGAAGTAAGCCTGCGGGAAGCTCTGTTGCATCCATTGCAGGGTCTGAAATCAAAAAATCTGTTTTGGAATTGGGTGGTAGTAACGCCTTAGTGGTTTTTGCCGACTGCAATATGGAAGAAACCATCAAGACATGTGTTCAAGCCCGTTTTCAGAATACGGGACAAAGTTGCATTGCGGGCAAGCGATTGTTGTTACATACATCCATTGCGGAAGAATTCACCAATAAATTTGTGAAAGTCGTTGGAGAACTCAAAAGTGGAGACCCTATGGATTCAGACACTTACATTGGTCCAATGGCGCGGGTGGACTTAGCCGAAGAGCTTGAACAACAATTAAAGCAGTCTGTTGAACAAGGCGCAAAAATCCTGTTGGGAGGAAATCGGAAAGATGCCCATTTTGAACCAACGGTTGTGGACAATGTGACAACCGATATGACTATTTTCAAGGAAGAAACTTTCGGCCCTTTGATTGGCATCACCGTTTTTGAAACAAAGGAAGAAGCCGTTAACTTGGTTAACCAAAGTGATTTTGGTTTAGGCGTCTCCCTTTTTGCCGAAAATATTGAAATGGTAAAAGAACTGATTCCGCAATTTGAGGATGGTGCTGTATTTGTAAATGAATTGGTAAAAAGTGACCCTCGATTGCCTTTTGGAGGCACCAAAATTTCAGGGTATGGTCGGGAATTATCAATGGATGGCATTCAGGAATTTGTGAATAAGAAGACAGTCTATATTCGCTAGTGCCCAAAAGACTTTGCTACTCTTGTTCTTCTTGTAGTGCCTTGGCAATTTTTTGGTTCCACTCTGCCTGCTTTTCCCGATTTCGGGAAAAATTGGTCTCCCAATCGTATTGCTCCTGATAATCTTGGAGCTCTTCCAATATTTCTTTGTAAATCTTCCTGATTTCAGCTTTTACATCATCAGAAAAAGAGGTGCGGTCCAATCGGTCCCGCATTTTTCGGGCAAAAAGTTCCGAAATATCAAAATGAAGCTGCTCATGGCTCAAGGTATTCTCATTGCACAGGGCGGGTCTGTACCAGGATTCGTTGGGGTAAAAATAGGCATTCACCTCATAATCCAAATGAACCTCATGGTGCAATAAATTGGCGGAGTAGGTATAGCTGATACCACTGGCCGTTGTGGCCGCAGGTACAGCGGCAGGGGGCACTTTCCCTTTAAAATCGGCCCAAGTGAGCCGGATATTGGAATTCCACGGAACACCCTCCTCGATTTCTTGTGCAAAACCAAAAAAACCAAGAAACACAAAACATCCTATGGCAATTATTTTACCCAATGAAAATCGATTACTCTTTCTATATCTGGGTGTAAGCTATAATGCACAGGGCACGTATTTGCTGTATGCACCAAGATTTTTCTGTTCTTTTCTGAAACTCCTGCAGGAAGTTCCAGTTTCACCTCAATTTTGGAAATACGTCTTGGATTGGCGGCCATGTGTTTGGTCACTTCGGCGGTGGATCCTGTCAAATCAACATCAAGGTCACGGGCCTTAATGCCCATCATGGTTATCATGCAGTTGGCCAATCCCGTAGCTACGGTATCGGTGGGTGAAAAGGCCTCACCTTTACCGTTATTGTCGATAGGAGCATCTGTAATATACTCATTCCCAGAGCGAATGTGCACACAGGTGGTGCGCAAATTCCCGTTATAGGTTACTTTTGAGGTCATCCAATTTTACTTCTTTAATTTCCAAACTATCATACTCCATAATATAACAGGCTCGGTTAAAATAGCCGGAGGTCCAATTATTGAAATAATCAAAACTATTTCCGGTATATTCGGTTAGGCCGATGATTTTGGAGGTTTCAAAAAGATTGTTCTTGTGCGCCAACTTCAGCAATACATCAAAAGTGACATCAAATCCACGTACCGCGTAACGATCGGGTGTTAATCCATTGAACCTTTTTTGGTAAGCTTTTACAAAAGAATCATTTCCCGCTTCCCTGTACAATGAAGGGTAGGTAAACCGTAAGTTGGACAGGTGCGTACTGGAAACCGCATCATCTTCAAAGGCGCTGTTGTGCCCCGTGGTGAACATACGAACCTTAATACGGGTCTCTTCTTCAGAAGTTAAACTAGCTGTGTTGGCAGAATTCAGTATAGAGGTAACACTTGCCACCATATTGGGTTGGTCCGTTTCCAAGAACACCCAGTTT
>JAUIBH010000018.1 GCA_030427985.1 Bacteroidia bacterium
AAAAATATAATTTAAATATTTGTATTTCAATATATTATATTATAGCGAATACAATTTAACGTTGTAAAGGATTCCAGCCCTTTTTTATTCTTCCCATATCCTTCTCTATTTTCGTAATACTTACTGAAGAAACAGACAAAATAATGGGTAAAGATAAGGTACAAATTTTTGATACGACACTGAGAGATGGAGAACAAGTTCCTGGGTGTAAGTTGGACACGGAGCAAAAATTAGTGATTGCCAAACGTCTGGATGATTTGGGCGTGGACGTGATTGAAGCTGGTTTTCCAATTTCAAGCCCCGGCGACTTTAAGTCTGTTGAAGAAATTTCTAAGTTGGTCAAAAATGCAACGGTTTGTGGACTAACCCGCGCCGTTAAAAAAGATATTGAAGTGGCCGCCGAGGCCATCAAGAAAGCAAATAAACCAAGAATACATACCGGAATTGGAACTTCCGATTCACACATCAAGTACAAGTTTAACTCAACTCGCGAAAAAATCATAGAACGTGCCGTTGATGCCGTTGCCTATGCCAAAACCTTTGTGGAAGATGTTGAGTTTTATGCTGAGGATGCCGGACGCACAGATAATGAGTTTTTGGCCCAAGTCTGCGAAGCAGTAGTGAAAGCTGGAGCCACTGTGCTCAACATTCCCGATACTACTGGCTATTGTCTTCCCGAAGAGTATGGCGCCAAAATGAAATACTTGAAGGAAAACGTGAAAGGTATTGACAAAGCTATTCTTTCTTGCCATTGCCATAACGATTTGGGCTTGGCCACTGCCAATTCCATTGCTGGAGTTGTAAACGGAGCGCGACAAATTGAGTGTACCATCAACGGTATTGGGGAACGTGCCGGGAACACTTCTTTGGAGGAAGTGGTGATGATTTTGAGACAACATCCCTATTTGAATTTGGATACTGGCATCAACAGCAAGCTGCTTTGGGACACAAGCCGAATGGTTTCCCAAAAAATGGGAATGCCCGTTCAGCCCAATAAAGCTATCGTAGGGGCCAATGCCTTTGCACACAGTTCAGGAATCCACCAAGATGGGGTCATTAAACAACGGGAAACCTATGAAATCATCGACCCAAAAGATGTAGGCGTTAATGAGTCTTCCATTGTGTTGACTGCAAGAAGTGGTAGAGCGGCCTTGGCTTACCGAGCCAAAAAAGTAGGTTACGAGCTTACCAAATTGCAATTGGATGCGGTGTATGAAAATTTCTTGAAGTTTGCTGACGTCAAAAAAGAAATTTTGGACGAGGATATCCACCAAATTGTGGAAACCAGCAATATCAGTATCCAAAGTATCGCATAATTTCCAGATTCCAGTTTTTTAAATTTTAATCCCGGTCACCAGATGAATTTGAACATTGCTTTGCTTCCTGGAGATGGTATAGGACCCGAGGTGTTGGCCCAGGCAGTGAAATGTTTGCAAGCGGTTGAGGAGACCTTTAATCACCATTTTGTTTATAGGGAAGCACCTGTGGGAGCCATCGCCATTCAAAAAAAGGGATCTCCCCTGCCCGACAATACGCTAAAACTCTGCAAGGAGGCTGATGCCGTTCTTTTTGGTGCTATCGGTGACCCAAAGTTTGATAACGACCCCAATGCCAAAGTTCGACCTGAACAAGGGTTGTTGAAATTGCGCAAAGAGCTCGGTCTATTTGCAAATATTAGACCTGTTTTGGCACACCCAGCCCTATTTGACAGATCTCCTTTAAAAAAGGAAATTATCTCAGGCACTGATTTTGTTATTTACCGAGAATTGACAGGAGGCATCTATTTTGGGGAGAAAAAATTAAATGAAGAAGGGACGGTGGCTTCTGACCTTTGTGAATATTCCGAAAAGGAAATAAGCCGCATTGCTCATTTGGCTTTTAAAGCAGCAAAAAACAGGAAAAAGAAACTCACTTTGGTGGATAAAGCCAATGTATTGGAGTCTTCCCGACTGTGGCGTAAAGTGGTCACCAAAATTGGGGAAAGTTATCCTGAAGTTGCGTTGGATTTTCTTTTTGTGGACAATGCAGCCATGCAAATCATCCTGAATCCCAGTCAGTTTGATGTTATCCTTACCGAAAATATGTTCGGGGACATTATTTCTGATGAAGGAAGTGTAATCGGCGGCTCCATTGGATTGTTGGCATCGGCTTCGGTTGGCGAGGAAAACGCCTTATTTGAACCCATTCACGGCTCGTTTCCACAAGGGGCTGGTAAAGATATAGCTAATCCCATTGCCTCCATCCTATCCGCTGCCATGTTGTTGGAACATTTTAATCTTGCCGAAGAAGCAATTGCTATAAAAAAAGCAGTGGATAAAGCCTTGAAAAAGGGAATCGTAACTCCAGACTTAAAACCAAAAAGTCAATATGGCACCAATCAGGTTGGTGATTTTATCGCTCACAACATTGTGGATATTGAGGATGACTTTAATATGAACGATGAGAACATCGATTTAGGGAAATCTACCATTATTTAATCTGCTGAAATTCCAGATTCTTCTTGTGTCAATTCCAGAATGGTTTTGGCAAACTGTTCTTTGAACTGCTCATACTTTTCGCCGGTTGCTGGACCATTGAATCCTGTATGTATTTTTTTCACCTCCCCATTTTTATCAATATAAATTGTAGTGGGATAGGATAGAATATGGTTTAACATGGGCAGCTTCTCATTGGCTTTTTGTTTGTTGGAGGTGCCATATTGCGCCAAAAGGATGGGATAATCAGCCCCTGTTCTTTCTTTAAGTCGTGAAATGCCTTCAAAGGCCTTCTCTTTGGTTTTGGCATACTCAAAAGCCAAGGCCACCAGTTCTATGTTTAAATGCGGGTGCTTTTCCATGAAGTCTACATAGAACCGGGTTTCATCCAAGCAATTGGTGCACCAGGTTCCCATGATCTGTACCAAAACTGGTTTATTCTTAAACTGTGGGTCTGACAGACTTACCATTTTCCCAGAAGCGTCCGGAAAGGAAAAATCAAATTTATCATACCCTTCCCGAAGATAGGTCAGGGAGTCGGCGTCTGGTAATTCAAAAGCCTCGTTCCGGGCACCCAAAAACTCTTGTACCGAATGTCTTCCAGAGTAAAACGTGCCGTCCAAGGTACTATCGGTGACCTGCGCCTTGAACAAATACACATGGGAACCATCAAATGCGGAAAGCTTCATACTATCCCCCGTGACCACACCTTCCAAATAGCGGTAATCTCCTGTTTTTGTTCTAAAAGTACCCTTTACCGTATTTCCATTTTGCATAAAAATACCTTTGGCCGGGTACTCATCTTCGGTATTGACCTTAAAATAGGTTTCCCAAATGCCTGAAATGTTCACAGCAGCATCTTCATTGGCCTCAAAACGCTCTTTTTTTCCATAAACAGCACTAAAAGGAACATTTCGTTCCTTGCCTTCCTCAATAAAGTTTCCTTTCATTTCGGTCTCTGTAAATGTACCAGTAAAATGACCTTCAAAAATGGGCATTCTAATATTGATGGAATCGCCATCTATGGTAATTTCATCCACTGTGATTTCCTCTTCCGCATTATACATCTTCATAAGGTATTTTCCATCTTCATCCAAGGAAAGTGTAAAATTGAACGGTAGTAGTTGAGATTCGGAGACTTCCATTTTACCCACCCAATCCCCTAAGGCCAATTTCTTGGATTTTTCTTTTTTGCAAGATGCAACTAGCAGTGTATCAGTAAGTAACAGTACACAAATTCTTCTCATACCCTGAAAGATTTTTCCTAAATGTAGCAAAACCAATCCAAAACTTACAATTCCATTTGACTTATGGACACTATTTACGTTGAATCTGTCCCCCCATTGTTTTATATTTGTCGACTCTAAAATTGGGGTATGAAGATTTCTTATAACTGGTTAAAGCAGTTTTTGCAGATTGATTGGGACGCACAGAAAGCTGGAGAATTATTGACAGATCTGGGTCTTGAGGTTGAGGGCATTTCCAGTTTTGAATCCGTGAAAGGTGGATTGAGGGGAATTGTGGTTGGGCATGTGCTGACCTGTGAGAAGCATCCCAATGCAGATCGCTTAAAATTGACCACGGTTGATGTAGGTCAGGAAACCAATCTACAAATTGTTTGCGGCGCTCCAAACGTTGCCGCTGGACAAAAAGTTCCTGTAGCCACTATTGGAACCACGCTGTACACCAAAGAAGGTGAGGCTTGGCAAATTAAGAAAGGTAAGATTCGAGGTGAGGAAAGCCAGGGCATGATCTGCGCAGAGGATGAATTGGGCCTTGGTGAGAGCCATGATGGTATTATGGTACTTAATGAGGAATTGGAACCCGGAACCCCGTGCTCCAAAGTCTTTAAAATTGAAAACGATGAGGTTTTTGAAATTGGACTCACACCCAATCGCGCTGATGCCATGAGTCATTTTGGAGTGGCCCGTGATCTTAAGGCCGGACTGGAGCAAAAAGAAATCCAAAAAGAATTGGTAACACCATCCACCAGCAATTTTTCCATAGACAACCGTTCATTAAAAGTTGATGTGGAAGTAAAGGACAGCAAACTTGCTCCCAGATATTGCGGTGTCACCATCAGCAATCTAATCGTACAGGATTCACCAGATTGGTTAAAGAACAGATTAAGGGCCATTGGCCTGACTCCTATCAACAATGTGGTAGATGTGACCAACTATGTGCTGCACGAATTGGGGCAACCCTTGCACGCCTTTGATGCTTCAAAAATTAAAGGAAACAAGATTGAGGTAAAAACGCTTCCTGCCGGGACAAAATTTAATACGCTTGATGAAGTGGAACGTGAACTTCATGAGGATGATCTTATGATTTGTGACTCCGAAAAACCCATGTGTATCGCTGGTGTTTTTGGTGGGATTCATTCTGGAGTAACAGAACACACCTCAGCCATTTTCTTGGAAAGCGCCTATTTTGACCCTGTTTCTATTCGGAAAACAGCCAAACGGCATGGTCTTAATACCGATGCATCATTCCGGTTTGAGCGTGGTATCGACATCAACATGACCGAGTATGCCCTGAAAAGAGCTGCTTTGTTGATTCGTGAGATTGCCGGAGGATATATCAGTTCAGAATTGGTAGACCTTTATCCCAAAAAGCCCCAGGAGCGACAGGTGTTCTTGACTTTTGACAAAATCAATTCGTTGATTGGGCAGGAAATCCCTAGGGATACTATCAAGTCTATCTTGTCTTCTTTGGAAATACGAATCAACAATGTTACCGAATCCGGTCTTGGACTTACCATCCCTACCTACCGGGTAGATGTGACCCGGGAAGTGGATGTGATCGAAGAGATTTTGAGGGTTTACGGGTATAACAACATTGATTATAAAGAGAAGTTGACAGCTTCTATTGCCAAGACCTCTCGATTTGAAAACCACAAAATTCAAGATGTGGTAGGAAATATGTTGGCGGCCCAAGGGTTTTATGAAATCATGACCAATAGTTTGGTTGCCGCAGAAACAGAAGGCATTGGCAATGAAGATGACGCGGTGAAAATGCTGAATCCGCTAAGTGCCGACCTATCGGTTTTACGAACTTCCATGTTGCTCTCTGGCTTGCAGACGGTAAGTTTTAATCACAATAGACAGAAGAACAATCTCAAATTTTTTGAGTTCGGTAAAACCTATCATAAATCCAATGGAGAAAATATAGAGAAGCGACATCTGTCCCTTTTCATTTCTGGAGACCGTGCTAGTGACAGTTGGGCAGTGCCATCAAAGAAAACCGATTTCTTCTTTCTAAAAGGTATTGTTGAAACCTTGTTTGAACGACTAGGGTTGAAAAACGTTGAAACAGCACCCCATTCAGACTCCGTCTATGCAGAAGGACTATCGTGCAGCAAGGATGGCAAGCCCTTAGCTTCATATGGATTGGTGAGCAAGGCCATTTTAAAGAAGTTTGATATTAAACAGGATGTACTGTTCGCCGATTTCCATTGGGATGCTATGCTGTCATTGGTGAACACGCAAAACGTGGTCTTCCGAGAAATTCCAAAATTCCCAGAGGTAACACGGGATTTTGCACTGTTGTTGGATGATGCAACCTCATTCCAAAAAGTATACGACATTGCTTGGAACACGGAGAAAAAACTTTTGAAGAAGGTGAATTTGTTTGATGTCTACACCGGCAAAAATCTACCCGAAGGTAAAAAATCGTATGCCGTAAGTTTTACGCTTATGGACGAAAAGAAAACCTTGACCGATAAGCAAATCGATAAAATAATGGGTAAACTCTTGGCCCAGTACCAAAAAGAATTGGGAGCAGAACTGCGCTAAACTCACATCTGTGCGGGCAGAATCACACTGTCAATTTCATGGATGACCGTGTTTCTTTGGTTGACATCAGCCGTAGTAATTCGGGCTGTATTTCCCATGGGGTCGGTTAACACGATGTCATAACCATCTAAATGTGCCAATAACTTTTTTCCTTGAATGGTAGTGAAGCTTGCCTTTCCATTCCCTCTGCACATGGCCCTAAGAATTCGAGATGCAGTTAGATGTCCGGCCACAATATGATAGGCCACCAAGGACTTTAATGCACTTTTATCTTGGGAATTGATGAGTTGCGTAATTTTTTCACTTGAAAACCGCTCAAAAGCCGCATCCGAAGGCGCAAAAATGGTAAATGGCCCCGCGTTCTCAAGAACATCATCCAACTGAGTGGCCTCAACAGCAGCAGAAAGGATTTTATGATGATCGGAACCTATTGTTTTCTGAGTTATAGGAGAACTTGATGAAGCGGTACTTTGTGAATATATTGATGAGCTAACAGCAAATAAAAGGCAAAGGAAAACTACGGCAAGGGGGGCTTTCATGGGTTGGTTCTCAGATTTGGGTGGCGGTCAATTTAGTATGGTTTTGCGATTAACGGTCAAAAACTTCGATAAGATACATCTTTTAACTAAAATGACAATCATTTTTTTTGCTTCAAATTTGATTTAACGAAATGTTAACGCAAGGATTTTTGGAACCCTGTCCACAATCAACAATTCAATTCATTAACTTTGAATGAATTGCTAAGAAAACAGGTATGATTTTTAAGGGAACTGACATTGAAGATAAGCTCCAGAAAATCAGGAGCAAACAGAAAAAAGAAGACCAACTTTTAGTAGAGGTCGAAGAAATTTTACGAAAAGATTCCCTGAAAGAGGAGAAAATTTCCAAGGAACTCGCTTCAAAAAACAAATCCAACTCCAATGATTTTGTTTTTGACCTCTTGGATACCGATAAAATCTTTCACATAGACCAAATCAAGGAAATCTGCATCGATTACAGGCTTCGCTTTTTAGACAGCTCCTATTTTAAGGGGAAGATTCCACAAAGTGCCCTTTCCAAAATAAAAGATTTGGAAAAATCCCATAACACCGAACTAAAAGGGTATAAAATCATGGCTCCTTCTAAATTGTTTAAGTTGGAGGACAAAGATGACCCCCTCCTCTTTGCGCCCATCGGAAATGATTATTTTTACTTGGTCCACAAATGGGGCAATGACCTGCACCCACTTCGCAAACTTTTGGCATGGCCCTTTAAGAATATTGTGAACCTTACCTTGCTCGTGGTTTTGATGAGTTATTTGGTGACGCTGATGGTACCCAACGGACTGTTTTCAAAAAACAACACCACAGCCGAGTTTTGGATCATCTTCTTTTTTATGTTCAAATGCTTGGCCTCCGTGGTTATCTTCTACGGATTTGCTTTGGGCAAGAACTTTAACCCTGCTATTTGGAACAGTAAGTATTTTAATGCTTAGGCCGTAACTGCGTACATTTTTTCCCTTTGCTCTTTAATGGACTTGTCAGACATGTAGTCGTCAAAAGTCAAGTAACGGTCAATGGTGCCCTTCTGAGTCAATTCAATGATCCTATTGGCAACGGTATGCACAAACTCATGATCATGCGTAGTCAATAGAATGGTACCCTTAAAGTTCTTCAGGGAATTGTTGAAGGCGGTGATGCTTTCCAAATCCAAATGGTTGGTGGGTTCGTCCAACATAAGTACATTGGCCCGAAGCATCATCATACGGCTCAACATGCATCGTACCTTCTCTCCTCCGGAAAGTACCGTGCACTTTTTCAAAGCCTCTTCTCCACTGAACAACATCTTGCCCAAAAAGCCACGAATGTAGACCTCTTCACGCTCCTCTTCGGTCTTGGCCCATTGGCGCAACCAGTCCACCAAATTAATGTCTTCCTTAAAAAAGTCAGAGTTGTCTGCAGGCAAATAGGATTGCGTGGTAGTCACTCCCCACTGATACGAACCAGAATCCGCCTTGGTCTTTCCGGCTATGATGTCATAAAATGCGGTTGTAGCCCTAGAGTCCTTGGACAAAATGGCCACTTTATCGCCTTTTGCCAAATTGATGTTCACATTTTGAAACAGCACATCCCCATCTTCCGAAGTAGCTGAAAGTTTTTCCACATTCAGGATTTGGTCTCCCGCTTCACGCTCGCGGTCAAAAATAATGGCAGGGTACCTTCTGCTGGAGGGCTTAATATCTTCAACCTTTAATTTATCCAACATTTTCTTTCGAGAGGTAGCCTGCTTGCTTTTGGCCACGTTGGCGCTAAATCGTTGAATGAATTCATTGAGCTCTTTGGCCTTTTCTTCAGCTTTTTTGTTCTGCTGTGCACGTTGACGTGCTGCTAGTTGGCTACTTTCGTACCAAAATGTATAGTTACCCGAGTACAAGTTTATTTTTCCAAAATCGATATCAGCGATGCTGGTACAGACAGCATCCAAAAAGTGCCTATCGTGCGACACCACTATCACAGTGTTCTCATAGTTTGCCAAGAAATTTTCCAACCAATTGATGGTTTCGTAGTCCAAATCGTTGGTGGGCTCATCCATGATCAACACATCTGGGTTACCGAACAAAGCCTGGGCCAACAATACCCGCACCTTTAATTTGGAGTCCATATCGGCCATGGTGGTGTAGTGCAAGTCTTCGGTAATGCCCAAATTGGACAATAACGCAGCAGCATCGCTATCGGCGTTCCATCCGTTCATTTCTTCAAATTCCACCTGCAGCTCCCCTATTTTTTCTGCATTCTCATCCGAATAATCCGCATAAAGGGCATCTATCTGCTTTTTGATTTTGTACAAGGGCTTGTTTCCCATCACCACAGACTCCAACACCGTATATTCATCATAGGCGTTGTGGTTTTGTTCCAAGATAGACATCCGCTTTCCTGGCTCTAGATGAACATGCCCCGAGGTAGGGTCCAATTGCCCGGACAACACCTTTAAAAAAGTGGATTTTCCTGCACCATTGGCGCCAATAATCCCATAGCAATTGCCATCGGTGAAGGTTACGTTTACTTCATCGAACAATACGCGTTTTCCAAACTGTACGGATAAATTGGATACTGATAACATGCAACTATTATTTTTTTGCAAAAGTAGCTAAAACCTATTCGTAATTCCAATTTAAGTGCACTTTATTAAATGCCATAAAAACACAGTTTTACAACATTTAACTACCCGTTAACAAGCTCAGCTAACAGGTATCCTTAATTTTGTTAGGTAAATGTATGGTTCCCTATATGGTTAGAATTCTACTCGGCCTCATCGTATTGTCAGCTTTTGGTTGCGCAAATAAAAATGGAGAATGTGCCTCTGTTTTCTTCGGCGGTGAGATTGTCAATCCTACTAGCGACTACGTTGTGCTCTACCGAGATGATGCTTATATAGACTCCGTTAAGCTTGACGACAACAACCGTTTTTCCTTTAATCTGCAAGGAATTGATGAGGGACTATACCACTTTGATCACGCTCCCGAACTCCAATACATTTATTTACAGGAAGGCGACAGTCTTTTGGCCCGTTTAAATACTGTAGAGTTTGATGAATCTTTAGTTTTTTCCGGAACGGGAAGCGAGGTGAACAATTTTTTGGTTGAAATGTTCTTGTCCTACGAAAATGAAGAGCCTCAGGTTTATGAATATTATCCATTGCCACCGGAGGTCTTCAGTAAAAAAATAGATTCGTTAAGGGAAATAAAGATCAATCACCTTGATGAACTTGTGGCAGACAGCGACCTTTCGGAACGTGCATTGAACATGGCCAGAGCCACCATCGATTACAACAGTTATATCTCAAAGGAGAAATACCCATTCTATCATAAAAGAAAAACCGGTGAAGAGACCATACATGACCTTAAAGGTTCTTTTTATGCATACCGAAAAAATATAAATCTAAACAACAGGGACCTAACCTATTTTAGGCCTTATTTTGATTTTATGAAATGGCATTTTGGGAACATCTCCTATATGGCCTGTTTGAAAGATTGCGGTGATGACCAAGAAGCGGTAAGCGACCGTCTCCACTTTAACAATCACAAGCTATATTTGGTAGACAGCTTGGTGGCCGAAAATGAAATCAGGGACATTCTCTTCAGGAACATTGCCGTGGACTATTTGTTAAAAGAACACAACCCCAGCCAAGAATGTCAAGCTTTTATCGATAAGTTCAACAAACTATCCTCCAACGAAGAGCACAAAGCCGAAATAGACCATCTTTACAAGGGAATCAAGCACTTACAACCCAATAATGTTCTTCCTGATTTCAAGCTGAAGAACACCGACAACCAAGAGGTTACCTTGAAACAAATTGTGGGCAGGAAAAAGAACACGGTGATTTACTTTTGGACCGCCGCACAGAAAAAACCTTTCAGGGACAATATCAATCAGGTGGCAGAACTGAAAAAAAAGCATCCCGATTATAACTTTGTGGGCATTAACCTGAAAACGAGCTACCCACAATGGAAAATGCTTGTAGAGGAATATAATCTAGAAGAGGGTAGCCAGTTCCATGGTGAAAACTTCAAGGAAATACAAATGGCCATGATCATTGACAAAATCAACAAGTGTGTCATCACCAAGGACACTCTTATTGTTGATGCTTTTGCCGACCTCTATACTTCGCTCTAAATAAAAAAACCCTGAACCATAAGTCCAGGGTCTTTCAATTTTATATTGTTGTCTTTCTGTTTAGGAATTCCCTTTTTTGTAGTCTTCCAAGAATTTGGCCAAACCAATATCGGTAAGTGGGTGTTTCAACAAACCATCAATGGATGACAATGGTCCTGTCATTACATCAGCACCGATTTTGGCACAATCGATCACGTGCATGGTATGACGAATAGAAGCAGCCAAGATTTGGGTTTCAAATCCGTAGTTGTCATAAATCAATCGGATTTCTGAGATAAGGTTCAATCCATCTGTGGAGATGTCGTCTAAACGACCCAAAAATGGAGAAACATAGGTAGCTCCCGCTTTGGCGGCCAACAATGCCTGTCCTGGTGAAAACACCAAGGTACAGTTGGTACGGATACCCTTATCCGAAAAATATTTCAGCGCCTTTACACCATCTTTGATCATGGGCACCTTAACTACAATTTGTTCGTGCAATTCGGCCAATTCCTCACCTTCCTTTACCATATTGTCAAAATCCGTGGCAACTACTTCTGCAGAAACATCTCCATCAACAATGTTGCAGATGTCCACATAGTGCTTTAGAATATTGTCTTTACCTGTAATGCCTTCTTTGGCCATAAGTGAAGGGTTAGTAGTAACACCATCCAAAACCCCTAATTCCTGCGCCTCTTTTATCTGGTCTAGATTTGCGGTATCAATAAAAAACTTCATGCTTTCTTATTTTCAATTTGATTTGTACTTAGAAGTGTAAAATTACAACTTATAATGGTTGATCAGTAGTTTTTCGTAGACTTTATCGGGTAAAATCTTCTTTAAGGTAAGGGAAAACTTTTGTAAAAAGGCTCCCACTGGATTATGCACCTTAGGTCGTTTTTGGTTGATGATCTTGTACACAGCCTCAGCTACTTGTATGGGGTCGCCGCCGCTATCTACATCATTGTTGATGGCATCGATAGTTTGGGCATACTTGTCCTCGTAGGGCGATCCGTCTAAAACGGGGGCGTGGTACCTTCCTGCTGCAATATTGGTTACAAAATCCCCAGGAGCCACATTGGTGATAGTTACACCAAAATCTTTGGTTTCCATCCGAAGCGCCTCAGTCAATATACCCAGCGCACCTTTGGTGGCCGAATAAAACCCACGGAAGGGCAAACCCATATATCCCGCAATGGAGGTGATGTTCACAATAGCTCCCCCACCCTGTTTGCGCATTTGCGGCAAAACAGCCTTCATCATGTGAACAGGGCCATGAAAATTAGTGTCAAAAACATTCAGGATTTCTTCGTGGGGCGTTTCTTCAATAGGTCCTGTAATGCCCATTCCGGCATTGTTGATCAAGACATTTAACCGACCTTCCTTGGAAATAACGTATGAAACGGCCTTTTGAATGCTGTCTACGTCCTTTACATCCAACTGCACCAATTCAAAAGCATCAAAATCAGGATAATTTTGGGGATTTCTGGTGGAACCATACACCACATACCCTTTGGAAGTCAAAAAAGTTCCAATGGATTTGCCGATGCCCGAGGAACCACCGGTGATCAGTACAACCTTTTTATCCATTTTAGCTGAGTTCAGGGAACAAAAAAAGGCAAGCTACCTACATCGCACCGCTACGACCGTATACCCTTGCTGCGTTCCCGCCCTGGGGGATTCTACAGGAGCTGGTCGTGTAGGACTTGCCAGATGCAAATATACGACCTTTTAAATTTGTCACAATCCTAATTCATCCTTAATTTCGAAGATCAAGGATCATTACAGCATGAAGCAATCAAAAACCATGGTTAAACTCCTTTCCATTTCTGGCTTTTTACTTTTTTTTCTGGGCTGCGGAGGGGATGCCGACCCATCCAAACATTTTTCCATTCAGTTGGAAGATAAAAATGTGCAGCAAAATCAAAAAGTGGGTGTTGCCCTCAAGAACAAAAAGGATATTGCCATTTCGGAAGTCCATTATTTTATGGATGGACAGGAACTTCCACTGGAAAATGGCAAACTCACCCTAAGTGTACCCACTTTGGGCAGTAAAGTCCTCACTGCCAAATTCACTATTGAAAATCAACCTATTGAGGTCGAGGAAAAACTTCGCCTGTTGGCGCCATCTCCCCCTAAAATATACACCTACGATATCATAAACACCTACCCTCATGATCCCAGCGCGTACACCCAGGGATTGGAATTCGATAATGGTGTGCTTTATGAAAGTACGGGCAAACGAGGTGGCTCCACGGTTCGGAAAGTCAATTATGAAACAGGTGAGATCCTCCAGAAGATTGAACTGGAAAATACCGTTTTTGGTGAAGGCATCACCATTCTCAACAATAAGCTATACCAACTCACTTGGCAGAGCGGAATGGGTTTCGTCTACAATCCCGAAAATCTGGAGCAAATCAAGACCTTCACCTATGGTGAAAGCAGGGAAGGTTGGGGACTCTGCAATGACGGAGAAAAGCTGTACAAAAGTGATGGCACGGAAAAAATCTGGTTCTTGGACCCCGAAACCCTCCAAGAACAAGGCCATATTGAAACCGCCACGAACAAATCCATCTTTAACAAGGCCAACGAACTGGAGTATGTAAATGGTAAAATCTATGCCAATGTCTACCAAAAAGAGAGCATGATGATCATTGACGCCACTTCTGGAGCCATTGAAGGAGTTGTGAATTTTGGTGGACTCAAAAGCAAGGTAAACCGAGGGGCGGAATGGGATGACACCAATTCCGTACTCAACGGCGTTGCCTATCACAAGGAAAAAGGCACCTTTTTTGTCACCGGAAAGAACTGGGACAAATTGTTTGAGGTGAAAATCCGTAAAAAAGACTGATGCAAACCTATACCGAAACCTTTGAAGTACGATTGCAAGACTTGGACGACCTTAACCACGTGAACAATGTTCGCTACGTGGAATGGATTCAGGAAATTTCTAAAAACCATTGGCGGGAAGTCACCACTGAGGAGATTCGCAAGGAAATGGTCTGGGTGGTAAAGAACCACAATATTTCCTACCACAAATCCGCTGTGCTGGGGGATACCATTCAAATGAACACCTATATAAAGAGCAATAGAGGGCCTATTTCTACAAGAGTGGTTGAAATCAAGGACAATAAAACAGGGCAAGTTTTGGTTAATGCTCATACGGAATGGTGCCTTTTGGACGCGAAAACCTTTCGTCCCAAACGTGTCCCGGAATCTGTCCAAAAACTCTTTGAATAGTGTATAAATGGTGTTTAAAATGGTCTTTTATTGCATTCACAACGCTTCTTGTCATTGCATTGGCTTCGTGTCGTGAAGATTTTGATTATGTACCGAGTTCTGGCCATCTGGAATTCTCCAAGGACACTGTTTTTCTAGACACCATTTTCACCAATATTGGCAGTAGCACCTACTCCTTAAAAGTATACAACCGTTCCAATGAGGATATTTACATCCCTTATGTGGGGCTAGAGACTGGACAGAACAGCAGCTATCGATTGAACGTTGACGGGGTGCCTGGCAAAGAATTCGATGATGTGCCTCTTTTGGCCAAGGATAGCCTTTATGTTTTTATTGAAACCACTTTTGATGTTTCCCAAACCTCAGAAAATGAATTCCTATATGCCGAAAGCCTTTTGTTCGGTACGGGTTCTTCAACCCAAAAAGTGGAGTTGGTCACGCTGGTGAAAGATGCTATATTTCTTTACCCCAAAACCCTCTCCGACAGCATAAAAGAAACACTTGTATGGGGTACGGATGAAAATGGAGAAGAAATCAAGGTGGAAGGGTTTTATTTGGAGCCTGACGAATTAACCTTCACTAATGAAAAACCTTACGTAATCTATGGGTATGCCGCCGTGCCAGAAGGAAACACCTTGACCATGCAAGCGGGTACCCGAGTCCATTTTCATAAAAACTCTGGTATTCTGGTAGATGCGGAAGCGTCTCTTGTTATAAATGGGGAACTTAGCGAAGACCAAGAAATCCTGGAAAAGGAGGTTATTTTTGAAGGGGACCGCCTAGAACCGGAATATGCCGACCGGCCCGGGCAATGGGGCACCATTTGGATTCGGGAAGGCAGTAAAAGCAACCAAATAACCCATCTTACCCTAAAAAATGCCACAGTTGGCTTGCGCGTTGAGGGAAATGGAGCCTTGGACACCCCTACCCTTACCATGCGCAATAGTCAGATATACAATAGCTCAAACCATAATGTATGGAGTACCGGGAGCCATATAATGGCCAAAAATACGGTTTTAGGAGGTGCAGGGGGCTCATCCTTCCATGGCGAATTGGGCGGAAGATACCATTTTACCCATTGTACTTTGGCCAATTATTGGAACTATGGTTTTAGAAACGGCGTGGCCCTATCATTACTGAATTTTAAAATCAACCCTTCGGGTGATGTGCAAACGGCTCATTTGGAAGAGGCAGATTTTATAAATAGCATCATTTTTGGAAGTGCATCCACTGAGATGGTTCTTCAGCAAAATCCCAGTTCGGATTTCAACTTTAATTTTGGTAATTGTCTCATAAAGTTCAATTTAAGTGATGATTCAGTCATCGAAAATCCACTGTATAATTTTGATAATAGCAGTTTTTACCGTAACGTAGTATTCAACGAAGACCCTGAATTTGTAAACCAAACCAAAAACCAACTGAACATTAATGAAAACTCCGCTGCTATTGACCTTGCCGACCCTGACTTTTCAATTGCCATTCCAACTGACATTTTAGGAGTTGATAGACTCCAAAATCCAGACCTTGGTGCCTACGAATTCATTACAAACAATTAGTTTTTAACGAATTTTTAAGGAAGATTGTAGGAAAAACAACCGTTTCGAGAGGAAACCCATAGTTTTTTTAAGGAAAAACTGCAACGAGTTTTTTTTATGCGTTAGTAACTTGCAATCAGTAAATTGCATATGGATTACACCTACGCCATAATCGATTCCAGTGCAGCCTCAAAACTGCAATTGCAACTCTACTTGCAAGAGTATGGTGACTTTACGTGCGCAGGTGTGGCCACCAACCCATCAGAAGGGTTGAACACCATCCTAAAATTTACACCCGATTTGGTTCTGGTCAATCTTGGTGAAGATGGCATAGATTATTTTCAGATGGTCACGGAGTTAAATCAGTATATGCCCTCGCTTCCCCTTATTATAGGATACTCCAAAACCAAAAAATTTGCTTACAACGCTATAAAAAGTGGCTTTTTCGACTATTGGATACTTCCGCATAACGAGTTTGATATACGTAAGACCGTTATGCGGCTTCGCAAATTGCACCCAAAACACCACATGCCCGCTACCATTTGCTTAAAATCGTACAATGATTATCGGTATTTGGACACCAAGGATATCCTTTATCTAAAATCGGATAACAATGCCACGGATTTTTATATGCGGGATGGCAATGTGGTGAGTGCGTTTAAAACCTTGAAATCTTTTGAGGACAAACTTCCCAAAGGGTTTATTCGCGTACACCAGAGCTATATATTGAATAGCAGATACGTATCCCGTATTAATTATGGTAAATCCATCTGCACCCTAAACCACGATCGTGAAGAAGAGCTTCCCTTCTCCAAAACCTATAAGGATAAAATAGATGCCTTAAAGGAATTGCTCTCCAAAACGGCTGTAAAGGCCTCTAATTAGTAAAATTCTAACGCTTTTAGGCAAAATTCTAGCAGAATTGTGCCATCTACTAAAACATTTGTTGCAACACATAGTGCCCAAGGGTGGCTAAATATCTTAGCTGCACAAACCTATTTATTAAACCATAAACCTAATATTATGAGAAGAGCACTAAGTATTTTGGCACTTGCACTACTAGCAGTTGGAATGTATTCCTGTGAACCCGAAACCGATGTACAGGACACCGAAGCCCTAATGAACACTATAGACCAAGAATCTACCGATGGGAAGTCTTCTAACGGTGATACTGGACGTGACGGATAGGAACCAAATCCCTTTTTTAAAATGAATAAGATTGCTACACTTGTCATAGTGTTTCTTTTAACCTGTATACTATCGTGTAAAAAAGAGGAAAGGGAAATTAACGGGCAATCACTTACCTACAAGGAGAGTGAAATGTACAAAAAGCTCTACTTGATGGACAAGGCGCGCAATAAGACTCATAAATTAAAGTCCTTTGCAGATGAAGGCAGAGAGCTCTAATTCAAAATAATTAAAATATGATCAGCCCCATTTCAATTAAGATTTGGGGCTTTTTTGTTACCTTGTAATAGGAGTAACACCTTAATAACCTACTGAATATTGGAAAAGAGATTTGTTATCGCTTTGTTCATCATCCTTTTGGGCTGTGCCAAACAGTCCCAACAGCAACAGGTTTCTGTTAATCCAGAAGCTGAGTTAATTGATGCCTGGATCATCGCCGCGCGGGACAGTGTTAATCTTTCTATGGTTGAGCGGAAAAATCTGCTGCAGCGGGCAAAAGATAAGGCCCTTGCCCTTGCCGATGATAGTCTTGGGATTGAAAAGCTTTCTAAAGTCTCTTTAGCTTATAAAAAAATATCGGATTCGCTGGAATTTAGAAGAACCAATCAACAGGTCATTGAGTTGGCAGAAGAATCTGGAATGCATCGAGTTTTGGGAAACTCGCATTGGGACATGGCTTATCTATTTAGCTCAAATGGTGTTTTGGACAGTGCTTTTTACCACTATCAAAAGGCTTTAAAAAGTTTTGAGCAATTACCGTCTGATTCAACTTCAAATTCGAATAAAGGCAGAATGCATTATCTTATGGGTCGCATTCAAGATTCTTACAAGGATTTTCTGGGTGCAGAAATCAGCATTACTTCAGCTTTACGAATTTTTGAAAATCTAAAGGATAGTGAAAGAGTGTATAATTGCTACAACATGCTAGGGATTGTTGCCAGTGGCATGGATGACAGCGATAAGGCCTTGGAATTTTTTGAAAAAGCAGGAGCCTATATTGATGGAGTTGATGAATCAGAGAAAGCGAAGTTCATACAACAAAACCAGTACAATATTGCCCATGAACTTTTACAGAAAGGAGATTTTTTAGCTGCGGAAAAGGTTTTTGATCAACTGCTCCAAAACAAAACCATAAAGGAAGAAAATACAGAACTGTACTCGTTGGCATTAACAAGTCAAGGTTTTTCTATATTTAGGGCAGACCATAATATTGAAAGGGCAAAGAAATTAATTAGGCGGGCTATTGGAATTAACGATAGTACGGGAAATCCATATGACCAACCCCGCGCAAAGCAATACTACGCGGAGCTTTTAGCGGAACAAGGTGATACAGCAACAGCTTTGCAGTATGCCAAAGAATCGCGGGTTCTGGCCCAAGAAACCTATAACAACGAACGGCTGTCCGAAGTGCTGCGATTGCTCACCCGATTGGATGGTGAGAACGCAATGGCCTATTCCAATGCATACTACGATCTTAACGAGACTATACAGGAAGAAGAGCGTACCAAGCGAGACAAGTTTGCGCGTATCCGTTTGGAAACCGATCAGGTCATTCAAGAAAACCAGGTGCTCTCCCGTGAAAAACAAATCTGGATCGGTACCATCTTGGGACTTATCTTGTTTGGTATGGCCGTGATTATCATTCTCTCCCTTTATATTAACAACAATAAGCTCAAATACAAACAAAGACAACAAGAGAGCAACCATGAAATTTACAATCTTATGCTTTCCCAACAAGGCAAGTTTGAAGAGGGCCGGCAGTTGGAACAAAAACGCATATCAGAAGAGTTGCACGATGGAATCTTGGGCGAAATGCTGGGCATCAGACTTATTTTGGGTGGTTTAAACGAGCGGGATGATGATGCTTCAGTAGAGCAACGTGCCGGTTTAATTGAACGTTTACAAGAAGTAGAAGAAGAAATTCGAACCATTTCCCACGAATTGAACCATGCGTCTTATGAAAAATTTCATAACTTTATTGTATCACTTGAAGACTTGATCAAGGGTATTGAAAAGTCTTCCGGGATTGTATGTTCTTTTACGAATGACAATAAAGTGAGCTGGGACAATCTCTTGGGCGACATTAAAATAAATGCCTACAGAATTGTTCAGGAATCATTGAAAAACTGTGTCAAACATGCCCAGTGCAATCACATTGACATTGCCTTTGGCATGAGTGGTGAAAAGCTAAAGTTGACCATTACGGACGATGGTATTGGTTTTGACACCAACAAAGGAAAACGCGGAATTGGCCTTCGAAATATAATTTCAAGGGTCAAAAAAGTAAAAGGAACCTTTGCCATAGACAGTATCAAAGGCAAGGGCACCACAATATCCGTTACAATTCCCGGCAAATATATTGGGTTGGAGAATACCCTAAATGATATAACACAAAAACAAGTTTTAAACGCCTAAATCTTATTAAAATAAAACCAGAATATGAGTACGCTTAGAATATTGGCCATAGATGATCATGAAATGACGATGCTCGGGTACAAATTCATCCTTGAACGCATTGCTTTTGATGGTTACTCCATTATTGTAGACACTGCCAATTCGTATGAATCTGGTAAAAAACTTATTGAAGATTCCGCCAACTCTTTTAAATACGACATCCTGTTTTTGGATGTTCAACTTTTTGCCCCCAATGAAGATCAACCCTACACAGGGGAAGATCTGGGTATTCTGGCACGCAAAATAGTGCCCGAAAGCAAAATTGTCTATATGTCGTCCTTTAGTGATAATTATCGCATCAACAGTATCCTTAAAACTGTAGATCCCGATGGCTATCTCGTAAAAACGGATATTGATCCCAAAACCTTGGAAGATGCCGTGAAGACCATTGTGCTGAATCCCCCGTATTATTCTTCAAAGGCACTTGCCGCCATCCGAAAAAAAATGTCCAATGATATAGATTTGGACGAAAAGGACCGACAGATTTTGTACCACCTTTCCAAAGGAACCAAAAACAAAGATTTGGAAAAATTTATTCGACTTTCCCCCTCTTCCATTGAAAACCGAAAACGGCATTTAAAAACACTTTTTGGCACCGAAAACGAAAACGACTTGGCTCTTATTCTTGCCGCAAAAAACAGGGGCTTCATTTAAGATTTCTTCTACTTTCCGCCTATGTAAAAGGCACTGACGTAATTTATACCACTTCATTTTGAGGTAAAATCCCTACAAACAATGGGAAAACCATAGAATTTTTAAGGATTTCCTCCAATCCAAAAAAAAAGAATCGTTCTAACTTAGTGATACGAAATTTCAATGCTGAAAAAAAATGTCATCCCGTAGAAAGAACACCCCTAATTTCCACTTTAGCGGCACAAAGGTTTTTGAGGCCGTTAATGGAGTGGATGAGTTTCTCAAAATTCTGGAAAGAGAGTTTTTTGCAGAAGCTAAAATGCAATGCAATTTTAACAGTGCCGACAACAAAGCCGACCTGATTCTTGACTTACACTTTAATTTTGGCCTTACAGAGATTCTTCGCCATTTTAATGGAGGTAATTGGGGCAATTTTCACTATCCCCAAGAAAGTCAGACACACATGTCATCTTGCTTTACCAAGGCATTGGAAGAACTGAACGCCCAGAACAGTCATATATTGGATATTATTGAGGTCTCCTTGCACTATTCCGATATTTCCATTGTTATTTCTAGGACAAGTCCATTCAGCATTCCTAAACAAATTGGGGCTATTCTATCCAAAATAAGCGAACACTTTGTGTATTTCACTAAAGGTTTGACCGAGATGCCCTATGAAGTCTTTGTTCCTGTTTATGAGGGAAAGGCCCAAAATGTTTTTGAACCCAAGAAAAGCCAAAGCAGTTATTTTGATTATTGGGGGTTGTATTTTGATGATAAAATACACCACCAAGTCATGATTTACTCCCTAAAAAACAAGGAACTCTGTCACGAAGACCTTTTTCTTTTAGAATAACCAAGGGGCAATTCAAAATCTTATAACCAACAATACACTATTACGAATTGAATAAAGGTCGGGATTTCATTAAATCTTTGACCTTTTGTTTTATGGCGGCAATTTGTGTTTCGTTTTCTGGGTCGGTGATGACTTCATCAATAAACGCAACAATGGTCTCCATATCCGCTTCTTTCAATCCTCTAGTGGTTATCGCAGCAGTTCCAAAACGGATACCCGAAGTAATAAAGGGAGATTGGTCATCAAAAGGAACCATATTCTTATTCGCGGTAATGGCTGCTTTTTCCAGTGCTTTTTCAGCATCTTTGCCTGTTATGCCTTTATTTCTTAGGTCGATGAGCATCATGTGGTTATCCGTACCTCCGGAAATCACCTTGTAATCCCGGTCCATAAATGCCTTGGCCATGGCGGCGGCATTTTTCTTCACCTGAATCATGTAGTGCAAGTACTCATCAGAAAGCGCTTCACCAAATGCAATGGCCTTGGCCGCGATGATATGCTCCAAAGGTCCGCCTTGGTTGCCAGGAAAAACGGCTAAATCCAACAAAGCTGACATTTTTCTTAAGTTGCCATTCTTCAATTTAATACCAAAAGGATTGTCAAAGTTTTCACCCATCAAAATAAGGCCACCTCGTGGTCCACGAAGGGTTTTATGGGTAGTTGTGGTAACAATATGACAATGTGGAATGGGGTCGTTCAAAATACCTTTGGCTATCAATCCCGCTGGGTGTGAAATATCTGCAACCAAAATGGCGCCTACACTATCAGCTATTTCCCTGAACCGTTTAAAATCCATATCGCGAGAATAGGCAGAAGCCCCAGCGATGATCAACTTGGGCTTTTCTTTATCAGCGATCTCCTGGATTTTGTCGTAGTTCAACATTCCGGTCTCCTCATCCACCCCATAAAATACAGGGCGATAGAGTTTTCCTGAAAAATTTACGGGCGAACCGTGGGTTAAATGCCCTCCGTGTGACAAATCGAACCCTAAAATGGTATCCCCAGGCTTTAAACAAGCGTGATATACCGAAGCATTCGCCTGTGAACCCGAGTGGGGTTGCACATTGGCATACACAGCACCGAACAATTCTTTGGCACGATCTATGGCAAGCTGCTCCACTTCATCCACCACTTCACAACCACCATAATAGCGCTTTCCTGGATACCCTTCGGCATATTTGTTTGTCAATACAGAACCAGCGGCCTCCATAACCTGTGGGCTGGTAAAATTTTCAGAAGCTATCAATTCAATACCTTCAATCTGTCTATCCTTCTCTTGCGCTATTAGTTCAAAAATCTTGTGGTCTCTTTGCATCTTGCCTTTAATTAAAAGAAAGGCCAAAATTACGAATTGCATATCGATTATCCCTAATAAAAAACACGTGGAGAACGCATTTTATCAAACAGCAATTAACAATTTCCATTTTCCACCAACCACTTGAAAACGAGTCTGTTTTAAGTATTTCATCGATAATATACTACCGTTCAACCTTTTTCGTTATAAAAATGTTGGTTTTTGGCACAGCTATTGAAAAACCATCCATAACCAATAAATCAAAAAACCATGAAAAAAAATCTACTTATCATCGTATTGGTTTTACTTGCCGCCTGCGGAGGGGTCAAAAAAACCCAAGAAGCACTCAATAGCGGTAACTACCAAACCGCCATGAACAAGGCCATAAAGAATTTGGCAGATAATAAGACCAAAAAGGGTAACCAAGAGTACATAACCCTTTTGGAGGAAGCATTTGCCAAAAACGCTGAAAGAGAGCAACAAGAGATTGCTTTTTTACAGAATGATGGCAACCCGGCCAATTTGGAGACCATTTACAACAAGTATTTGCAGTTGAAGGACATTCAGCAGCGAATTAGGCCTTTATTGCCCCTTACTATTTATGAAGAAGGTAGGGATGCACGATTCAAATTTGTCAATTACGACAATCAAATTTTGAACACCAAGGATGATTTGTCCGAACATTTGTACGAAAATGCCCTGGGCCTTTTGGCTTCTGCCAAATACAAAGCTGATTACAGAGCCGCGTATGACGATTTGAAGTATTTGCAGGAAATAAATCCTGGTTACAGGGAAACCGTTGCCAAAATGGATGAGGCCTATAACAAAGGTTTGGAGTTTGTTCGTGTTGAAATTGCCAATCAGACTGAGCAGATTATCCCAGAGCGATTGGAAGAGGAATTGTTGGATTTCAATGCATTTGGTATTGATAATTTTTGGTTGCAGTACCATACCAATCCCTTGTCCAATATAAAATATGATTACGCCATGAACTTGGATTTTATGGAAATCAACATTTCCCCAGAGCGTGTCAATGAAACCCAAATCATCAAGGAAAAACAAATCAAAGATGGTTGGGAATACGTTTTGGATTCCAATGGAAATGTGGCAAAAGACAGTTTGGGCAATGACCTTAAAGTAGATAAAATGCGAACGGTTACCTGCCGATTCTTCCAATTTACACAGAGTAAAAGCGCTCAAATTGGGGCCAAGGTTCGGTTTACCGACCTTAGAAGCGGACAGGAAATCAATGCCTACCCACTTGCCAGTCAATTTGTGTTTGAGCACATTTTTGCCAACTACCAAGGCGATAAAAGAGCTTTGGAAGACGACCTTTTACTCTATTTGAATGCACGGGAGGTTCCCTTCCCATCCAACGAACAAATGGTTTACGATGCCGGAGAAGACCTTAAAGCAAGGTTGAAGGGTATTGTGGCACAATATCAGTTTAATTAAATGAAAATCCCCGGCAATTGCCGGGGATTTTTTTTATACGTAATCTTTTAGGCTGACTTCAGAAATCGCCCCATGCGAAGTATGAAAGGCCACTTTCCCATCTTTTATAATGAGTAATTGCGGGGATTCATGCCGCACACCAAATTGGGATGCCACCGCATTGGAAATATCCCTGTGCGATTGAATCGTCAAAAAATATAAATCACATTCCGTATCCATGGCATAAGCATCGCTGAACATCCGTAAGGTCATGCTACTGATTCCACAAGTTGTGGAATGCTTATAAATGACTTGGGTTCTATGATTCGATTTTTCCGTTATCCCTTCCAACTGATCCAAAGATTCCAAATGCACCCAAGGCAATTGCTTCTTTTCCTCCACTGATTTTTCCTTCTTTCCAAAAACACTGTCAAATATTCCCATATCGCAAATTTAAGAGATATGTCGGGAACTGTAAAAAAGCTTACAACTGACGAAATGTCCTGTGTTTTTGGGGCTTTACAGACATTTTGACGGTAAGTGCGTATTGGTAAGATTGTTGACCTTTATGCAAAAACAAATACTATGAACTTTAACAATTTTACCATAAAATCACAGGAGGCCATTCAAAGGGCGCAACAATTGGCCCAAGAATTTGGCCATCAACAAATAGAGAACGAACACTTATTCAAGGCGATTGGTGAGGTTGATGAAAACGTACTTCCGTTCATTCTGAAAAAATTGAACGTCAACGTTTCTCTTCTCAACCAAATTTTGGACAAGGAACTCCAAAGCTTTTCCAAAGTTTCTGGAGGTGAAATCATGCTTTCCAGAGAAGCAGGAAAAACCGTAAATGAAGCAAGTATCGTTGCTAAAAACATGGGCGATGAATTTGTGTCCGTGGAGCATTTGCTACTTGCCATTTTCAAATCAAAAAGTAAAATTGCGCAAATTCTCAAGGATCAAGGCGTTACCGAAAAAGACCTCAACGCAGCCATTCAAGAATTGCGCAAAGGCGGAAAGGTAACTTCACAAAGTGCGGAGGAAACCTATAATTCCTTGGACAAATACGCCAAGAACCTCAACCAATTGGCTGACAGCGGCAAATTAGACCCAGTTATTGGTCGTGATGAGGAAATTCGCAGGGTATTGCAGATTCTCTCCCGAAGGACCAAAAACAACCCTATGTTGGTCGGTGAACCCGGTGTGGGTAAAACTGCCATCGCGGAAGGTCTGGCGCACAGAATTGTGCAAGGCGACGTTCCTGAAAACTTGAAAGAGAAAACCATTTACTCTTTGGACATGGGGGCCTTGATCGCCGGTGCAAAATATAAAGGTGAGTTTGAGGAGCGATTGAAGGCGGTTATCAAGGAAGTTACATCCTCAGACGGTAATATCGTTCTCTTCATTGACGAAATCCACACTTTGGTAGGTGCCGGAGGTGGTCAGGGTGCCATGGACGCCGCCAACATCTTAAAACCTGCTTTGGCCAGAGGGGAACTTCGGGCTATTGGGGCCACTACTTTGGATGAGTACCAAAAATACTTTGAAAAAGATAAAGCCTTGGAGCGTAGGTTCCAAAAGGTAATGGTGGACGAACCAGACACTGAAAGTGCCATCTCCATCTTGAGGGGTATCAAGGAAAAATATGAAAATCACCACAAGGTGCGCATTAAAGATGAGGCGGTAATTGGCGCGGTTGAGCTATCACAACGCTATATCACCAACCGATTTTTGCCCGATAAGGCGATTGACCTTATGGATGAGGCAGCTTCCAAGCTTCGTATGGAAATCAATTCCAAACCCGAAGAGTTGGATGTGTTGGACCGAAAAATCATGCAGTTGGAAATTGAGATTGAAGCCATTAAACGTGAAAATGACAAGGCTAAATTACAGACCTTGAATTTGGAATTGGCCAATCTCAAAGAAGAGCGAAATGAAATCTTTGCCAAATGGGAAAGTGAAAAAACGGTGGTGGACAATATCCAAAAGACAAAAGAGGATATCGAAAACTACAAACTGGAAGCGGAACGTGCCGAACGTAACGGTGATTACGGAAAAGTAGCTGAGTTGCGCTACGGTAAAATCAAGGAGGCTCAAGAAAAGCTTGACAAATTGGAGGATGAGCTAGCAGAACAGCAAACGGCTGGCACTTTGATTAAGGAAGAGGTCACCTATGAGGACATTGCGGAAGTCGTGGCCAAATGGACCGGAATCCCTGTGACCAAAATGATGCAGAGTGAACGCGAAAAACTCTTGAAATTGGAAGATGTGCTGCACAAACGTGTGGTTGGGCAAGATGAGGCAATCATAGCGGTTTCCGATGCTATTCGTAGAAGTCGAGCTGGATTACAGGATGAGAAAAAGCCCATCGGTTCCTTCCTTTTCTTGGGAACTACCGGGGTGGGTAAAACCGAGTTGGCCAAAACACTGGCTGCGTATTTGTTCGATGATGAAAATGCCATCACCCGGATAGATATGAGCGAATACCAAGAACGCCACTCCGTGAGTCGATTGGTAGGTGCGCCTCCAGGATATGTAGGCTATGATGAAGGTGGTCAGTTGACTGAATCCGTGCGAAGAAAACCCTACTCCGTGATTCTGTTGGATGAGATTGAAAAAGCACACCCGGATACCTTCAACATTTTGTTACAGGTGTTGGACGAAGGTAGGCTGACCGATAACAAAGGTCGTGTTGCGGATTTCAAAAACTCCATCATTATCATGACGAGCAACATGGGTAGCCATATTATCCAAGAGAAGTTTGAAAATGCCGTGGACTTGGAAAGTGCTTCGGAAGCTGCCCGGGTGGAAGTTATGGGATTGTTGAAACAAAGCATTCGCCCAGAATTCTTGAACCGAATAGATGACATCATCATGTTCGCTCCATTGAACAAGGCTGATATCAAAGCTATTGTGGAGCTTCAGTTAAACGGATTAAAGAAGATGCTGTCCAAACAGCACATTACGTTGGATGCTACCCAAGAGGCCATCGATTATCTGGCCGCAAAAGGGTTTGACCCCCAATATGGTGCAAGACCTGTGAAGCGATTGATTCAGAAAGAAGTATTGAACAACCTTTCCAAGGAGCTGCTTTCTGGAAACATCAAGTCGGACAGTGTAGTGCTGTTGGATTCCTTCGATGACGAACTCGTGTTCCGGAATCAAGGTGAGCTGATAGAATAAATACGGTATGCTCTTTACTACATGAAGTGTATTTGTTTGGTAAAAAGATGTCAGTTCGAGTTTTTTCCTTTGGAAAAAGTACCTGCCTGCCGGCAGGCAGGTCGACAAACAAATCCTTAACTATGAAATTCTGATTCTCGATACACTTTTTGATACCTCAAAAACCACTCGAATTGACGAATTTCAATCAAAAAATTACCTGCAAATATCATGAAGGCTTTCCCACAATTGTGGGGAAGGCTTTTTATTTAGTAAAATCCTAAGTCTTACAATCTGAAATCAAAAACGGTTATAGTGCATTTGGTTTAAATCCTTATTTTAGCTCAAATACAATTCCTAACTATGCCAATCGTTATTGCCGTCCTCGGCATCCTCCTGCTCTTCCTCTTAATCGCCAAATTTAAACTGAATGCTTTCCTTGCTTTTATCATTGTTTGCCTTTTTGTGGGCATTTTTCAAGGAATGGAATTGGCCAATTTGGTGCAATCCATTCAGCGGGGCATTGGCAATACCTTGGGTTTTCTGGTATTGATTCTGGGCCTTGGGGCCATGTTGGGAAAACTGGTCGCCGATAGTGGGGCTGCACAACAAATCACTACACAATTGGTGAATAAATTCGGGATAAAACACGTGCAATGGGCTATGGTCCTTACCGGTTTTATTGTGGGGATACCCATGTTCTACTCCGTAGGTTTTGTTATTTTGATTCCCTTGGTATTCACAGTCGCAATTTCAACGGGATTGCCGTTACTTTATGTTGGACTCCCTATGCTCACTTCCTTATCGGTGACGCATGGATACCTCCCTCCCCACCCTGCACCCACGGCCATTGCGGCTATGTTCAATGCGGATATTGGCAAAACGTTACTTTACGGTCTCGTCATTGCAGTTCCTGCCATCATTGTGGCTGGTCCCTTGTTTGCCCGAACCATCAAAAATGTCGAAGCAAAACCACTCAAAGAATTTTATAACCCCAATATCATCCCTAAGGAAGAATTGCCATCAACCTTTACGAGTATTTTTACAGCTCTTTCACCAATACTATTGATTGGTGTTGCCATTGTGGCCGAAAATTTTCTGGAGGAAGGCCTGCTCAGGGACATTCTTACATTCATTGGGAATCCAGTGATTGCGCTTTTGATTTCTGTTTTGCTGGCCATCTATACCTTGGGCATTGCCAAGGGGAAGAAAATGAAGACCCTTATGGATTCCATTTCATCTTCCGTATCCAGCATTACCATGATTTTGTTGATCATTGCCGGTGCCGGAGCACTCAAAGAAGTATTGATTGATAGCCATGTGAGCGATTACATTGCCGATAGCCTTAAAGGCTCCACCATATCGCCTTTGGTATTGGCCTGGCTCATCGCCACCGCAATTCGGGTGAGTGTAGGTTCTGCTACGGTTGCGGGTTTGACCGCAGCCGGAATCGCCCTTCCTTTGGCATCAGGAACGGGAACAAGTCCAGAATTGATGGTTCTGGCCATAGGTTCCGGAAGTTTAATGCTGTCCCATGTCAATGATACCGGATTTTGGATGTTCAAGGAATATTTCAATCTATCAGTAAAAGAAACCCTGTCCACTTGGACCGTCATGGAAACCTTGGTTGGTATTATGGGACTCCTTGGTGTACTCGCTTTAAATATGATAATTTAGTACTAGTTGTCTGTTTTGAAGGGAAATTCGTCAGTTCGAGTTCGTTTGCGGAACAAAGTGGAGAAAATGAGTATCGAGAATACGGTTCTTATAGTTTAAAAACTTAATGTAATCTGAGATAATATACCTTAAACATGAATACTTCTCCTTCAAAACGAGTTGAGGAATTAAAGCTTCAGCTCCCTCCCGCTCCACCTCCAGCTGGGGTGTACAGACCTGTATTGGTTGTAGATAATTTTTTATATGTATCGGGCCAAGGCACCGTTAATCTGGATGGCTCCCTGATGAAAGGTCGTGCCGGGGATGACCTGGATGTTGACCAAGCTAAATTAGCAGCCAGACAGGTGGGATTGACCATGTTGTCTACTATCATTACTCATTTTGGAAGCTTGGATAAGATAAAAAGGGTTGTAAAGGTGTTGGGAATGGTGAATTGCACACCAGATTTTGGCAAACACCCCTTCGTCATCAATGGTTTTAGTGAGTTGATGGCCGATGTGTTTGGAAAAGAAAATGGCATTGGCGTGCGGAGTGCGGTGGGCATGATGCTCCCAGAAAATATTCCCGTGGAAATCGAAGCCATGTTTGAACTTCACCCATAATCCATCGTATGTTTCTATTTGATGTCCATTTAGACCTCGCCATGAATGCCATGGAGTGGAATCGTGACCTTACCCTGCCCGTCTCGGAAATTCGGGAACGAGAAAAAGGAAAAACCGACAAACCTGACCGCGGCCACAATACAGTCTCTTTTCCTGCGATGCGAGAAGGCAATATCGGACTTTGTGTAGCAACACAAATTGCCCGGTACGTAAAAAAAGACAACCCACTTCCGGGCTGGTACTCACAACACCAAGCATGGGCACACATCCAAGGACAATTGGCTTGGTACAAAGCCATGGAAGCAGCTGGGGAAATGGTTCAGATAACCGATACTGCGGGCTTGGATAAGCACCTCAAGCTTTGGGAAAGTGAAGACGGGAAAAAGCCCATTGGGTATATTTTGAGCCTTGAAGGTGCCGATTCCATTGTGGATTTAAGCTATTTGGAGAAATCGTATGAGGCTGGTCTCAGAGCCATCGGTCCGGCGCATTATGGGCCTGGAGTGTATGCCCATGGCACGGATTCCGTTGGTGGAATTGGAACCAAAGGACGGGAACTGCTCAAAAAAATAGAGGAGCTTAATCTTATTTTGGATGCTACGCATTTGTGCGATATGAGCTTTTGGGAAACAATGGATGTTTACAACGGTCCGGTCTGGGCCAGTCATCAGCTTTGCCGAAAATTTGTGGACCACAACCGTCAGTTTTCGGATGAGCAACTCAAGGAATTGATTTCGAGAGAGGCAGTAATCGGAATTGCGCTGGATGCTTGGATGATGGTCCCGAACTGGGTTCGGGGAAAATCGGACCCAAAAGCAATGGGTGTCAATTTAGAGATCATGGTCAACAATATGGACCACATTTGCCAATTGGCCGGAAACACCAACCATGTTGGCATCGGAACCGATTTGGATGGTGGTTTTGGAACAGAGCAAGGGCCTTACGATGTAGATACCATTGCCGATCTACAAAAAATCCCTGAACTGTTATCCAAAAGAGGATATTCTTCATTCGATATTGAAAACATCACGAGTCAAAATTTCATTAAATTCTTAAAAAGGGTATGGAGCTAGATAAAAATAGATACCCTTAAACTCCCCTACTCTGTTAAAATATTGGCTTTACGCGATTAACATACCAAACAGTATCTGTTTTTTTATATCTTAGTTTGCCCAACACCGACCGACCACCGCCATGACCAAGAAAGCAGAACGTACCACAGCGTATATCATTGAAACCGTAGCACCTATTTTCAACAAGTTTGGCTATGTGGGCACCAGCATGAGTGATCTTACAGAAGCTACAGGACTCACCAAAGGTGCCATTTACGGAAATTTTGAAAATAAGGAAGCCCTTGCCCTTTCCGCTTTTGAGTACAACCGTAATCTCTTAATGACCGCTATTGATGAAAAAGTGAAGGTTGACGGCACCGCATTGGATAAGTTGTTTTCTTTACTCCACTTTTACAAGCAATATGACATTTTTACGCTGCCTCTGGGGGGATGCCCCATTCTGAACGTGGGGGTGGATGCCCAGAGCAACAACAATCTTTTGGCGGCAGCCGTAAAAGAAACTATTAAAGAGATTGAAGGCAAAATTGCCCTGGTTTTGGAAAATGGGGTCAATCAAAGTGAAATCCACCTACCTGTTCCGCCATTACAATTTGCCAAACAATTGTTCACTATGATCCAAGGGGCCGTATCTATGAGCACCATGACCCGTGATCGAAAGTATTTAATCAATACCATCACCTATTTGGAGCATTTGGTGCAAAAGGAAATGAAAAAATAATTGTACCAGGTTGGTCACAGGTGAAAATTGCAAACAAGACCTTAATCTAGGTTAAGATGAATGTTTACGAATACTTGTTTTCCCTATTTTCCTTTCTTGCCTTTGTCTTGGCAATTCTTCTTTTTTTGAAGAAAAAGGGAGACCGATGTGCCAATAGTCTATTGGGCATTTATGTACTGCTCTTTGGTTATAATGTATTCTACAATGCGTTATACTGGTCCAAAAAACTCTTTACTACAGACTTTATCGGAATCCTCTTTACCAATATATTGGTTTGGGTACTGTATGGTCCAATATTGTATTTTTACATCAGAAGGGTGCTTTATGGAACCAAATTTAAGTGGAAAGACCTTTTACACCTTTTGCCATTTTTTATTCTTCTACTCAACTACTCCCCAGTATATTTTATGGATGCAGCAACAAAAATGGAATTGTTGCAAAACCAAACAATTGTTTCACATCTTTACTTTTTCACCTCCTATGAAAGCATTGGAATCATAGCACTCATGCTACTGTATTTTGCCATAATCTACACCCGGCTCAAAAAAGGAATCGTTGGTTTAAATCAAGAGACCTGGTTGAAGTGGATTTCATTTTCGTATTTGTTATATGTGGTTTCGTTCTCATCCTACTTTGTCCTACAGGGCTTAGGTATTTTACAAAAGGAACACGATTACTTCATAGGTGCCTCCATGATTTTCTTTATATCCATGCTTGCCTATTTCGGGTTTGTCCAACCAGAAGTCTTTGAGGGCACTCCCATGAACAAGATAATCCCCATCATAAAATACAAGACCACGGGATTGACCCAAGGGTACTCACTAGAACTCAAAGAAAACTTGCAAAAGTATATGGAAGAGGTTAAGCCCTATTTAAAAAGTGAATTCAGACTGGATGATTTGGCCGAAAACCTCAATGTTTCCAGACACCACTGTTCCCAGGTCATTAATGAGCATTTTGATTCCACTTTTTTCAATTTCATCAACAAGTACAGAATTGAGGAAGCCAAGAAAATGTTGGAAAATAATCAATCCCTTACTATTTCCGATGTAATGTTTGCCTGTGGTTTCAATAACCGAGTATCCTTTTACAACGCCTTTAAAAAATTTACGGGAACCACTCCAAAGTCATTTTTGGAGTCTGCCACCAGCTAACCCCTAGAACCTCTGTCCCATTGTGTAAATCTTTATAAGGATTTATACCCTCTATAGATTTTATGTATTCATTTGTGTGGATACGTTATGGTACCTCCCCAGCCTTGAAACTTTTGAACAATGAGAACAAAACATCTTTATATGAGCCCTATTTTTTTACTTCTCCTTGCATTGATCAGTGCCTGCAGTTCAGATTCCAACACTACGGATGATTCCCCCAACACTCCTATACTGTCCAGCATTAGCATCAGTTCTTCAAACGGTAACCAACTAGACCTTTTTGGCACGAATACCACTTCGTTGAGTGTCATGGGAACAGATCAGTTTGGTGATGACATTGCTATTACGGAAACCGTGACTTGGTCGGCCAACAACGACAATGTAAGCGTTGACCAAAATGGAATGGTAACAGCTCAGAAAGTTGGAAATTCCATGGTTGAAGCAGCTGTCGGAAGCCTCTCAAAAACCATTGCCTTAACCATTGTTGACTCTGAACCCCAACCCGGCACGTATATCTATGTGAGCGATGCTGTGAATTTCAACAATGGGCCTTGGAAAATATTCCGATATGATGAAAACGGACAAAACCCAATAGTCTTTATTGATGAAGACCTTGCCTGGCCGCAAGATATTGTCTTCCTGGAAGATCAAGGCCAAGTACTCATTTCCAACTTAAGTTCGGGTAAAATCAATAGACATGATGCAGCTACTGGCGCCCTAATCGGCAGTTTTGCAACAGATATAAGTGGTCCTACACGAATGAAAATCGGAGTCGATAACTTATTGTATGTATTACAGTGGCAAGGTGATGGACTGGTTCTTCGCTATGGGTTGGATGGCACCTTGATTGACAAGTTTACAAGTGTAGCTGTGCCTCAAAGTATAGGGCTGGATTGGGATTCCGAAGGCAATCTCTATGTATCCTCCTATAGTGGCGCCTTTGTTCAAAAATTTGATGCTGAAGGCAACAACTTAGGAAAGTTCATCTCTTCAGACGTTGAAGGCCCCACAAACATTTGGTTTGATGAAAATGATACTCTTTTTGCCAATGACTGGACGGGCAACAAAGTGGTTCAATTCGATTCTGAAGGCAACTTTGTGAAAAACGTAATTACTTCAGGAATAAATCAGCCTGAAGGTGTTGATTTTTTCCCTAATGGCGACTTTCTGATTGGCAGCGGGGGAACTTCCGAAGTAAGGCAATACGATTCCAATGGAAACTTCATCAAGAATCTGGTGAGCGCAGGCGCAGGCGGGCTCGTTCGCCCAAATGCGGTTCGGATTAGGGTGATTGAATAGGAAACTGCAATCGGTTCAAAATTATTTGGCTTTTATTTTCTCTTTGATTTTTCGATTGGTAACTTGGAAATTAGGCATCCATCAACCCAAAGTTGGCATTCATAAATTATGGTAATTGAAGACCGCTCTATTGCTATACTTTCCATTCACACAATATTCAATCCAAAATCCACTAACCTGTATTTACCATCAGTAAATAATTAGCTGATGGTTTTAAAGCACTATACCATGAAGGATTTAAGCAAAAAAAGTGAAGAACTCATAAATGTCATCTACGATGGTGATTTGGCAAAAGTGCAAGCACTTACCGAAGAAGGAGTTCCCCTTAATGCAGAATATGGCAGAAAAACTATAGCTATTCCAGGAAAAACAATTGCAGGTATACCCTATAGCACACCTCTGGGCACAGCTTGCAGTCAAGGACACCTAGAAATAGTGAAATATTTGTTGGGCAAAGGGGCTAAAGTAGATATCCAGAATTACCTTACGCTGACTCCATTTCTTCAAGCCGTAGAAGCTTGTCAAAAAGGCATTGGGTCCTTTGATGCCGTAAAAGAGCTCGTTTCCGCCGGGGCCGACATCCATTTCGCAAGCCCATGGGGCAATGCCATCCATTATGCTATTGGAACTGGTCCAGAAGCCTTTGAAATGCTCAAATATTTGCTTGAATTGGGGATTGATCCCCATGTGACGGATAAAAAATCCCATTCTGTATTGAGAAAAAATTTCTTTTTCCTGACAGAATTAATAAAAGACAATAGTACGATTGGCAGATTACTCTTGGAACAGTTAAAGTTGTTACGACTTTATTGGAACAACGAAGACGCCGAAATGAAAAAGCTCTGGGGAGAATGTTTGGAAGCCCTACAGACAAATGAAGCTAAAAAAATAAAATGGGAAAGTATCTTTCAAAATGAAGATTGGGTGAGCCAAGTATCCAAAAAAATTGAGGGTAATGCATTAAAAGGTCCCAAACAGTTAAAATTTTTTGAAGAAATAACCTATTATTTCCTCAATAGACCCGAGGTAATTGCACATCCTGATTGGTGCAAGCTCATCCAAAAAGTGTCAAATATGGGCCCCTCTTCCATTGACTTGATTGAACAAAAAACTGGAAAAAAGACCACAGTATTCAGCCGAACTTGGTATCGCAGCGATATCATGGACGAGATAACCGAGAAACATCTATTTACCACAGATTTTTGTTTAGAGGTGCTAAACCATGAGAAAGCATTGGAACGTGACGACTTTCTGGAAATCTTCACTTATGTCCTTAAGGAAGCATCCCATAAATACGGGTACGCAAAATATGTGTATAGTGAAAACTTTATGGATGATTTTTTTGGTGCTGATTATGTGAAAAACCACAAACACTACAACGAACTACAGAGAATAGTGGCCGAATGTAATCAAGAACCATCTTAAATCTTGTTTCGAATCATTCCCCCCTCACTCTAAAAATCCAGATTTTGTCCGTGTATTTACCATTAAATTGACTATCCCTGGCCTTCCGAGCTTCTTCCATGGTATTGTAGCGCTCCAGATACACATAGTTATATTTATTTACGCTTCGGTAGAACGATTTTGGATCCAGCCCTTGCTGTTTTAGGTTGAGCATAAAACTTTCGTAGTATTTTTTGGTGCCAAATACGTTGGCTATGAGATAAAACCCAGGTTCCAGACCATCTTCACTGGCCACTTCCTCATATCGTTCATTAGGTCGTAGCTCTACCTCTTTGCGTTGAAGGACTGCTATACTGTCTTGCTGCTTTTGCTGCAATACTTGCGCTATGCTGTCTTGCTCCCGCTGTTTTTGAAGTTGGGCAATACTATCCCTTTGCTTTTCTAACCTTGAAGCTTCCAATTCTACTTGTGCAATGGAGTCCCGAACTCGCTGTTCCTCTGTGAGTTGTTGTTGCCGCCTCTGTTCAGCTTCTTGAGCCTCTTGCTCTTCAATTTGTTGTAACCTAGCCTCCTCAGCCATTCGTTCCTGCGCCAGAGCCTCATCTTTTTCAACATCAAAGCCGACTACTTTTTTCCGATTGTCAGTTGTACCAAATTGGTAGGAAGCCACCAACTCAAAAGTGGACTCGTCATCACTCAACTCAGAATCCCCTCCAAATTCCATTAATCCCCCAATGGAAAATACATGGGCAAAAGTCACCCCTACTCCGCCAGAAACGCCATAAAAACTATTATAGCCACCTTGCGCCCAAAATTTAGGGGTTGAAAGTAGGGTGTTCAGACCAAATTGGGTATCCGAATTTGGGATAGACTTGACATAGACCATAGGTCGCACAAAACTATCTCCCCATGAGGGAAACAAGCCAACATTGAAATCGTTGCTGAGTGTTCCCGTGAAAATTTGAAAGCTTTCTGGACCGTTCCCACTATCCGAGAGGTTAAACCCAAAGCCATTTTCAAAAGCAAGACCAACGCTAAATTCATTGACATTTAATCGGATTGCTGGCGAAAATTGTAGAATAAAATCTTTGCTGCTTTCCAATTGGGGCAAATCCAAATCTGGGTCTGGCATAAAGCGGTCATCCGCCAAGCTATTTTGAAAAGCAAATAGGTTCATTCCTGCCAGAAGTTCAACGCCCTCATCCAAAGAAAATGTATGCACATAGCTCATATTCGCCCCCACATTCAAAAAAACTCCCGTATTATGTTGAAGAAAACCCAAGGCCACAGATGAAGTGGGGTTTAATTGATGGGAATAATTGGCGAAAATGGTGGTAGGGTCTCCATCTACGGACTGCCATTGCCAACGCGTCCAAATAGAAAAAGAATTGGGGTTGTTCCAGTCTGAGGCATAGGTGGCATTCAACAAATTGGCGTTGAACTGGGTAAGTGCATGTTGCCTAAAATCTGACGGCAAACTTTGCTCTTGTGACCACCCCAACATAGCCATAAACCCAACTAGAAAGCAAACCAAAAATCGAAGCATACAGGAAATTAGAAAATTAAACGTTACTTTTAAATGAGATTTAGATGAACTAAGGGAAACTTTAGATAAATACTATGCGAATAACCAACCTTCTAATTGTATTAGCACTATTTATTGGATGTATCAGCTGCAAAAAAGATACGAAAATTGTGGAAGACCCTGTGGTTTCCACCTACTATTTTATCAGACATGCGGAAAAGGACAGAACTGACCCGGACAATCCCGATCCCGAGCTAAATCAAGATGGATTGGACAGGGCCATCCGATGGGCAGAAGTCTTTGATCCCATTGATCTGGATGTCATTTATTCCACCAACTATGAGCGCACCTCCATGACAGCTGCCCCTACTTCAGTCAAAAAAAATATTGATGTGAAATATTACGACCCCAATACCATCGATGTTAAACAATTTAAAGCCGAAAATGAAGGACTAAACGTTTTGGTAGTGGGCCATAGCAACACCACTCCAGATTTTGTAAACAAGGTCATTAACATTGAAAAATACAACGCCATGGACGATGATGACAATAGTAGCTTGTTTATTGTCAGAATCATAGATGGTATACCTACGGACATCCGCTTAAAAATGGATTAGTCTGCTTCTACTTTGATATTGGTGAGTTCTATTTTGGACAGGAGCTCCAGTTCATTTTTATTGTAAAGCGCACCAATTTGTAAAATGTCACCTTGCTCATCAATTGGTTTGTAATTCTCATAATCCACGAACCGGATTCCATTCACATACCGCTCATTATAGGCCTTTCTGAAACGTTGCCCACCGCCATCAACATGAAAGCTGTAGGCTAAATAATTTGGTTTAAAATTCTCCATATCAACCCAATAGACGTACACATCATCATAATCGTCCCCTCCACCCTTTTGATCAAACGTCACTTTGATTTTGTAGTACTCTTTTCCTTCGATGGCTTCTTTCCCCAAAAGCTCCTTGTTTACCGCCGCATCATTCAGACCGTAGGGAAGTCGTGCAAAATAATGCACCGAATTCACCGAATTGGCATATTTTATGGCCATGGAATCCGAAACAGTCACCAAAGAATCATTCATGAAACGCCGAAACTCATTTCCTGTTTTTATATCGGTGATGGTTACAGAGTCGACTTGAAAAATACGCTTCAATACTTTTCTCCCGTTATCATTCTCCGAGATGTACTTTCGGTCCCGAAACTCGAAGGAGGTTGAATGATTTTCATATTGCTTTCCACCACTCACCTCAATGGATTTATCCACAATTTCCTGTGCAGTAAGTGGGGCTTTTGATTTTTCTTTGCAGGCATAAGTCAAAAGCAAAATCAGGGGAACTAAGACTTTTTTCATGGGTTTGGTTTTATAGATAATCGTAAAATCTCCTATAACATTACAATTTTCTTGACAAAGAGTTTATATTTTTGCCCACAATGCAGAAAAACATCAACATAAAAAACCGAAGGGCCCGATTCGATTATGAGATTTTGGACACCTACACTGCAGGGATTGTGTTAGGGGGTACCGAAATTAAATCACTTCGGTTGGGTAAGGCTTCCATATCCCAAAGTTTTTGCGAGTTCAATGACAAAGGAGAACTATTTGTCATCAACATGCAGATTGATGAGTACAGCTACGGAGGACACTACAACCATAAACCCAAAGCAGAGCGGAAACTGCTTCTTAATAAAAGAGAGTTGAAAAAACTCAGAAAGGAAGTTACCACAACAGGAAACACTATAATTCCCCTTAACCTTTTCATCAATGACAGGGGACTCGCGAAAATGAACATCGGTTTAGCCAAGGGTAAGAAATTATACGACAAGCGGGAAACCATTAAAGACCGGGACAGTAAACGAAACTTGGCCCGAATCAAAAAGAGTTTCAACAATTGAACGGGTTAGTTGGTTACTCAGTTATTGGGTTTCTGTCTTTTCCTCTTGTTTCTATGGTCTTGAGTTTGAACTTGAACTTGCTACTTAACACAATCAATTCTTATCCTCAAGCAGCGGGACGAAACGAAATGCACCCAGCTCCTTTTTTTCAAACTCTTTTTCGGATTTGCGCACAAAAAGTGTCATAACCTGCTCATCTGTACCCACTGGAATCACGAGCCTACCTCCCACTTTGAGTTGGGACATTAATGGTTTAGGAACCTCTGGAGCACCGGCCGTAACAATAATGCTATCAAATGGTGCTTCCTCCGGAAGACCTTTATACCCATCCCCAAAAATCATTTTCTTGGGTCGATAATGCATCTTATTGAAGAACAACCGCGTCTTTTTAAAAAGCTCCAACTGCCGTTCAATCGTGTATACCCTCGCCTTTAAATGCAACAAAACTGCAGTTTGGTAGCCACTCCCGGTCCCGATTTCCAAAATTTTGTCGTTGGGCTTCACTTGGAGCAATTCGGTTTGAAATGCCACAGTATACGGTTGCGAAATGGTCTGCTCCGCGCTGATGGGAAAGGCCTTATCCTGATAGGCATGATCTTCAAAACTGCTGTCTAAAAATAAATGTCTGGGTATGGTTCGTATGGCATTAAGCACCTTTTTGTCCTGTATTCCCTTGGCTTCCAACAATTCCACCAATTTGTTGCGCATGCCCCTATGCTTGTGTGTGTCCTTCATGGTTTTGGTCTGGTTCACGAATTTAAAAAGTTCTTCAAAAACTTTACGGACAGTTCACGTGTTATTTTTATGAAGAATGCCTCCATATCCGTATTTTTGAAAAAAACAGAGATATGCTTAAAGTTGGTGTCCTGGGTGCAGGACATTTGGGGAAAATTCACCTTCGGCTCCTGAACCAATCGGAACACTACGAACTTGTTGGTTTTTATGATCCTGATGAAATCAATGCGAAAAAAGTGGCCACAGAATTTGGTTACACCTATTTTGAAAACATCAATACCCTAATGGATGCCGTAGATGTTGTGGATATTGTCACGCCTACCCTTTCCCATTTTGATTGTGCCAAGAAAGCCATTGAAAAAGGCAAGCATATATTCATTGAAAAACCCATCACCAACACTTTTGAAGAGGCACAAGAACTTCTTGCGCTTTCAAAAAAGCATGGTGTAAAAGGGCAAGTAGGGCATGTGGAGCGTTTTAATCCCGCATTTTTGGCCGTAAAGGACAAGATAGAAAATCCCATGTTCATTGAAACCCATCGTTTAGCCGAATTCAATCCCAGAGGCACCGATGTCCCTGTGGTTTTGGATTTAATGATTCATGATATTGATGCTATTCTGAGCGTCGTTCCTTCAGAAGTTAAGCAAATTAACGCCAGTGGGGTTTCTGTCATCAGTAATTCTCCTGACATTGCCAACGCCCGGGTAGAATTTGAAAATGGATGCGTGGCCAATCTAACCGCAAGCCGGATTTCATTGAAAAACATGAGAAAGTCACGTTTTTTCCAAAGAGATGCCTACATTTCTGTGGACTTTTTGGAGAAAAAGGTTGAAGTGGTCAAAATGAAGGATGCCCCCGAACAACCCGGGGATTTCGATATGATTCTCCAGAATGCAGAAGGTGAGAAAAAGCAGATTTACTTTGAAAATCCTGAGATTGAGGTGAACAATGCCATCTTGGATGAATTGGAAACCTTTGCGGATGCCATCATCAATGACACAACCCCAGTGGTGACCTTGGAACAGGGCACCAAAGCATTGCAGGTGGCCCTTCAGATTATAGAATCGTTTAAGAAATAGCGTATTTCCGTCAGAGCTGCCATCTTGAGCGTGTCACATCGAGCGCAGTCGAGATGCAGTCGAGAACGACAAAATTCAACATACCATGAAAAAAATAGCAGTTATCGGTGCTGGAACTATGGGCAATGGAATTGCCCACGTTTTTGCACAAAACGGATTTCAAGTCCATTTAATTGATATTTCCCAAGCATCTTTAGATAAAGGTTTGGCCACAATCACCAAAAATTTAGACCGAATGATGGCCAAAGAAGTCATTGATGAAGCTAAAAAAGAGGCCACATTGGGCAATATTTTAACCTTTACGAATCTAAAAGAAGGCGTTGCCCGAACCGACTTGGTAGTTGAAGCCGCTACGGAAAACTTGGATATCAAACTTCAGATTTTCAAGGATTTGGACGAAGTCTGTCCCGCGGACACCATTTTGGCCACGAACACTTCCTCCATTTCTATTACTCAAATTGCAGCAGCCACCCAACGGCCAGAAAAGGTCATTGGCATGCACTTTATGAACCCCGTTCCCATCATGAAATTGGTGGAAATCATTCGGGGGTATAGCACTTCAGATGAAGTGACCCAAACCATCATGAAACTTTCTGAGGAATTGGGCAAAATACCCACCGAGGTGAATGATTATCCCGGCTTTGTGGCCAATAGGATATTGATGCCCATGATCAATGAAGCCATTGAAACCCTTTATAATGGCGTGGCTGGCGTTCAGGAAATTGATACGGTGATGAAATTGGGTATGGCACATCCCATGGGACCCTTGCAATTGGCAGACTTTATTGGGTTGGATGTCTGTTTGTCCATTTTAAATGTGATGTACAACGGCTTCAAGAATCCGAAATATGCTCCATGTCCATTATTAGTAAATATGGTCATGGCCGGGAAATTGGGCATGAAATCTGGGGAAGGATTTTACGATTACTCGGAATCCCGAAAAGCGGAGCAAGTCTCTTCACAATTCAAATAGAACTCAATGGCCCTCATAAAACCTTTTAAGGCAATCCGGCCAACAAGGGATAAGGTGTCTTTTGTAGCTTCGCGTTCGTATGAGGAATATTCTGATGAAGAGCTTAAATCAGTACTCCAGTACAATCCGTTTTCTTTCTTGCACATCATCAATCCGGGTTTTAAATTCCATAAAAACATCACAGGGAAAGAGCGATTTCATTTGGTGCATAATCGGTACTTGGAATTTTTAGAGGAAAACACTTTGCAAAAAGACCAGGAGGCCAGCTTTTATCTCTATCAAATTGAAAAAGGTGATTTTAAAAGTCTTGGTTTTTTTTGTGCCTGTAGTGTTGAAGATTATCGAAATGATATCATCAAAAAACATGAGGATACCCTAAAGCACCGGGAAGAACTGTTCGCGGATTACTTGCATACTGTGGGGTTTAATGCCGAACCGGTGCTGATGACCTATGCGGATGATGAAACGGTTTGGGACGTCTTTCAGGAAGAGATTCAACGAAAACCGGTGTATGATTTTACCACCACGGACCGCTTTAATCATAGTCTTTGGAAGGTTTCCAACGAAAAGGTACTGACCAAGCTGGAAACTGCTTTTGCGCAAATGGGCGCACTCTATATTGCCGATGGTCACCATAGAAGTGCTTCGAGCAATCTGTTGGCCCAACAAATGGAATCGGAAAATAAGAACCATACCGGGGATGAGGCCTATAACTATTTTATGGCTTACCTCATTCCCGAATCCCAGATTCGGATTTATGAGTTCAACCGAATGGTCAAGGATTTGAATGGGTATTCCAAAGAAGAGTTTCTGATTCAACTCGATGAACATTTTCGGATTGAAAAACAGGAGGAAGGCCCCATAAAACCTACCAAGAAACATCAGTTCAGTATGTATTTGGATGGTGATTTCTATTCCCTCTACTTAAGAACCAATTACAGTTTTTCGGATGCCTTGAGCCAATTGGACACCCAAATCCTCTATAAAACCATTTTGGAGCCCATTCTTGAAATTACAGACCTTAGAAATGACAAACGTATTGCTTACGGATATGGAAAAAACAACCTCATCCAAATGAAGGATAGTGTGGACAACGGCAAGTTTGCTGTAGGGTTCAGCCTTTTGCCCACCACCATGGAAGAAATCAAAGCCATTGCCGATGCCGGTTTGGTAATGCCCCCCAAAAGCACGTATATTGAACCTAAATTGCGCAGCGGATTAGCGATTTATGAATTGTAATAATTTCTATGTCTATAAAAGATAACCTTATATCCATCAAAAATGAATTGCCCAACGGGGTGACCTTGGTCGCTGTTTCCAAAACCAAACCCAATGAAGATATTTTGGAGGCTTACAACACCGGACATCGAATCTTTGGGGAGAACAAGGTGCAAGAAATGGTTGCCAAATGGGAAGAGCTGCCCAAGGACATTGAATGGCACATGATAGGTCATGTCCAACGCAACAAGGTCAAGTATATGGCTGAGTTTGTATCCCTTATTCATGGGGTGGACAGCCTGAAATTGTTGAAAGAGATTAACAAACAAGCCAAAAAACATGACCGCGTCATTCCCTGTTTACTTCAAATGCATATTGCTGAGGAAGACACCAAATTTGGTCTGGATGATTCAGAATTGTCAGCCCTTCTTCAATCCGAGGCATTTAAGGCCATGGACAACGTAAAAATTGTGGGCTTAATGGGAATGGCCACCTTCACGCAGAATGAAAATCAGGTGCGGAAAGAGTTTGCCCATCTCAAATCCATTTTTGACCAACTCAGACAAAAATTGCCCGAAATCTCTATCCTCTCCATGGGCATGAGCGGGGACTATACCATAGCCATTGCCGAAGGCAGCAACATGGTGCGCATAGGAAGTAGTATATTTGGGGCAAGAAACTATCACTAAAACCGATTCAAATTTTTCATGTACGCCATACTGGATATAGAAAGTACCGGAGGAAAATACAATGAAGAAGGCATAATGGAAATTGCCATTCACCGGTTTGATGGTCGTAAAGTGGTGGACAAATTCATCTGCTTGATCAACCCAGAGCGGGAAATCCAGCCATTTGTTGCCAAACTCACCGGAATCAACAATAAAATGCTGCGATCGGCCCCAAAATTCCACGAAGTAGCCAAGCGTATTGTGGAAATTACCGAAGGAGCCACCTTGGTAGCGCACAACGCCCAATTTGATTATCGCATCCTTCGGACCGAGTTTAGGAGATTGGGTTATGACTTTCAACGCAAGACCCTGTGCACGGTCGATCTATCAAAGCAAATGTTGCCTGATGCTGAATCCCACAGTTTGGGGAAATTGGCGCGCTCACTTGGCATACCCATGAGTGACCGACATAGAGCCAATGGTGATGCTATTGCTACGCTGAAATTATTTAAACTGTTGCTTGGAAAAGATTCGGATAAGAGCATCATTAAAAATGTGGTTCGGGAAGAAACCCATGGCGAGCTCTCCCCTACCCAATTGGACATGGTCTTTAGTCTACCCTCCGAAACAGGTGTTTATTATATGCACAACAAGGACGGGGACATCATTTTTTTGGGAAAAACCAAGAATATCAAAAAAAGGGTGAACCAACATTTTACCAATGTGGGAAGTTTAGCCCGAAAACTCCAAAAAGAGACCAAGAAAGTCACCTATGAGGAAACCGGGAGCGAACTGGTGGCACTTCTCAAAGAATATCAGGAGTTGCGACGGACCAAACCCAAACACAACAGCATTAGCCGAAGAAAGATCTTTTCCCATATCATCAATTTTGAGCAAAATGGGGAGACACATATCAGCTTGGATATTGAAAGCAGCAAATCAAGGGCAAATCAAAAGATTGGATTTAACGGAGTTCCTTCTGCCAAAAGCTTTTTGAACAAAATCAGGACAGAATTTGAAATTTGCCCTTGCTCTATCGATTCCTCGGAAAGTTGTTTGCAAAACAATCAAAAAGATGAGGAATTGGACTGCAATGAAAGAGTATTGTCAGCCTTTGATAAGTACAGCGTTTTTGGTAAGAGCCTGGCTCTTTTAGATCAGGGGAGGGAAACCGGGGAGCGAAGTTTTGTTTTAATCAAACAAGGCAAACTTCAGGGTTTTGGATTTGTGGAGCTCAACCATCAAATTAATAATATTCCTATATTGGAGTCGATAATGACGGCAATGACAAGTGATGAAAACACTACGTTTATCATTGAGTCTTATCTTAGAAAAAACAACCGGCTTAAAGTCGTTCCCTTAAACCCTGCACCTTGACGGAAGAAAAGGCACATTCTGGATGGAAGCATAAACTTCATGAGGTCATTTATGAAGCTGATACTCCTGCCGGAAAGTTTTTTGACCTTGTCCTCTTTGTGCTGATTATTCTTAGCGTCATTCTAGTTATGCTGGAAAGTGTGGATCACATTGATCAAGAGCATCACAAAATTCTTTTGACGCTGGAGTGGGTCATTACCATTTTCTTTACCCTTGAGTACATTGCGCGAATCATCAGCATTAAAAAACCCTGGAAATATATCTTTAGCTTCTATGGCATCATTGATTTTGTTTCCACGATTCCCCTGTACCTTTCCTATATTCTAGCCGGTTCCCAAGTACTTTTGGCAGTAAGGGCCTTCCGTTTGCTAAGGGTGTTCCGGATATTAAAATTGGTGAAGTTCATTGGTGAGGCTTCGCAATTGCAAGCCGCCTTAAAGGCTAGTCGGACCAAAATCGCAGTGTTCATTTATGTGGTTTTGATTCTATCCGTCATTTTAGGGACCTTAATGTATCTCATTGAAGGGGATGAAGCTGGATTTACCAGTATCCCCAGGAGTATTTACTGGACCATAGTTACGTTGACCACTGTGGGCTATGGCGATATTGCCCCTCAAACTCCTTTGGGACAGTTCTTAGCAACCGTTATCATGATTCTGGGGTATGGAATCATCGCTGTTCCTACGGGAATTGTCACTGCCGAGTTTTCCCGAAACAAAAAAGAAGAGGGCAAATCTGCCCAAACGATACATACCAACACCCAAGCCTGCCCCAGCTGTTCCGCTGAAGGGCACCGGGATAATGCCACCCATTGCTATAACTGCGGAGATTTGCTATGAACAACAAGGTATTGATAGCCGTGGTAGGACCAACCGCCATTGGAAAAACGGCGTTGGGTATTCTTTTGGCCAAACATTTTGATACAGAAATCATTTCCGCGGATTCCCGACAGTTTTTCAGGGAAATGAAAATCGGCACCGCTGTCCCTCCTGATGAAGAATTGAAAGCCGTTCGGCACCATTTCATTCAACATAAAAGCATTTTAGACCCCTATTCTGTAGGAGATTTTGAAAAAGAGGCCTTAACACTGCTGGATAGTTTGTTCCAGGAAAAGGATGTCATGGTCATGGTGGGCGGCAGCGGGCTTTATGTGGATGCCGTGATACATGGTCTTGATGAGTTTCCGGAGGTAGAGCCCAAGATTCGGGAATCATTGAACCAGGAATTACAGGAAAAAGGATTGGAACACCTTCAAAAAGAACTCAAATCCAGAGATCCCGAATATTACAAAAGGGTGGATTTGGACAATCCGCATCGGCTCATTCGGGCTCTTGAAGTTTCCATTGCAGCTAACCGGCCTTATTCCTCATTTTTAACCCAAAATAAACCAGAAAGACCTTTTAAACATCTCTATGTGGGTATTGAAGCGCCTCGGGAAGTAATTTACGAACGCATCAATGCACGGGTGGATCAAATGATGGAAATGGGATTGCTGGAAGAGGTCAATCGATTGCATCCCCATAAAAATTTGAATGCACTGCAAACAGTTGGTTACAAAGAACTTTTTGAATATCTTGACGGGCATTGTTCATTGGATGTTGCTGTTTCGGAAATCAAAAAAAATACACGGCATTTTGCCAAGCGCCAATTGACCTGGTTACGCAAAAACGACAATATCCTTTGGATTGACCATAAAACCAACTCGAAACAAGTTTTGAAAAAAATAGATGAACAAATTAAAGTCATGAACCATGCCCAACGGTAAAAAAGTATTGGTGGTCATGGGCGTAAGCGGTACGGGGAAAACAACCGTGGGCAAACTGCTTGCGCATAAATTAAAGTACCCCTTTTTTGATGGTGATGACTTTCATCCCAAAGAAAATATTGAAAAAATGAAAGCGGGCTTACCCCTCACCGATGAAGATCGAAAGGAATGGTTGTTACGCTTGAACCAAATTGCCCGTGAACATAGACATGCCGGAGCGGTGATAGGTTGTTCTGCACTGCGGAAAAACTACCGGAGCCTTTTGCGCGCTGGAGTGGGTACCTGCATGGAGTTTATTTACCTAAACGGTTCTTTTGAATTGATAAAATCCCGTTTGGAGGCCCGGAAAGACCATTTTATGCCCATTGAGCTTCTAAAATCTCAATTTGAAACCTTGGAACCGCCTTCAAGAGCCATCACGGTTTCCATAACCAAGGAGCCGAAAACAATCATTAAAGAAATTGTGGAGCAGATAAAATAAGGGATTTGTTGTGCATTATAGTATTTAGGCCGAAAAAATTATAAAAAAAGCCACCCAAGAGGTGGCTTTTTACATTATGATGGAAAGTTTTATTGATTTTCGGCCTTGACCACCAATCTAAATCCTTCTCCATGGATATTCAAGATTTCTACCAAATCATCCTTTTTCAAATATTTCCGCAACTTGGCAATGTATACATCCATACTTCGGGAAGTAAAATAGTTGTCGTCTCGCCAAATTTTAGTCAATGCCAATTCACGGGGCATTAAATCATTTTCATGCAAGGCCAATAAACGCAAAAGTTCATTTTCCTTGGGAGATAGTTTAATGGGTTCCTCTTCTTTGTATTTTAAGAATCGAAGCTTTGAGTTTAAGTGGAAATTTCCGATTTCAAACTCAAATTGCTTGCTATCGGCCAAAGTGCTGGATGCTTTTCGTTGAAGAATGGCTTTAAGCTTCATCAGAAGTACTTCCGAATCAAAGGGCTTGTTCAAATAATCATCGGCACCAGCCTTGTATCCTTTGAGCACATCCTCCTTCATGGTCTTGGCGGTAAGGAAAATGATTGGAACGTTCTCGTTCTTTTCACGGATTTCCTTGGCCAAGGTAAATCCATCTTTATAAGGCATCATTACGTCCAAGATACAAACGTCATAATTGTCCTTTTTGAACTTTTCAAAACCTTCCATACCATTTTTGGCCAGAACCACATCAAAGTCGTTCATGGTCAAATAATCCTTAAGGACAATCCCAAAATTTGGGTCATCCTCCACCAATAATATCTTCTTTTTTTCTGTTTCCATAGTTTGCTTTTAAATTAAAGGGAGTTTAATGTAGAAAGTGCTTCCTTTTCCTTTTTCACTTTCTGCATAAACTTCGCCTTGATGATCGTCTATAATTCGTTTTACGTAGGCCAATCCCAAACCGTGGCCTTTTACGTTGTGTATGTCACCGGTATGCTCCCGATAAAACTTTTCAAATACTTTCTTTAGGACCGCCTTGCTCATTCCGGCGCCTTGATCCTGTATTTTAATGATGATGTTGTTCTTTACCACTTCTGTGTGTACATCTATCTTGGGAGACTCAGGAGAGTATTTTACCGCATTGTCCAAAATGTTCACAATTACATTGGTCATGTGCATATCGTTGGCCAACACTTCTGAGCGTTCGGCATCCAAGTGCTGATGGACATAACCTCCTCGATCCTGAACAATCAATTCAACATGGGCAGTGGCGTCTCCAATAATATCATGGATATCCACCCTATCTTTGGTGATGTCCAACTGATTTTTTTCCAGTTTTGAGATACGAAGCACATTTTCCACTTGGGCGTGCATACGTTTGTTCTCATCTCTGATCATTCCCAAATACCTGAGCACCTTTTCCTTATCCTCAATGGATTTTGGGTTCCGTATGGCTTCAACAGCCAAATTTATGGTTGCAATAGGTGTTTTGAACTCGTGGGTCATGTTATTGATAAAGTCCGATTTTATCTCGGATATCTGCTTTTGCTTTATCAATTGATATATGGCGCTGGAATAAGCTATCATAATAACCAATGTGAAGATCAAAGACAGCAATGCCATACTCATAATGGACCTGAATAGGAATTTTTTCATACTGGGAAAGGTCAAAAGCAATGAAAAATTGCTATTTCCTTCGCTATCCTTAAAAATGGGGGCTTTATACATCTTGGTCCCAGAAAACTTGAACTTTTTGGACCGTACCTTTGTGGGATACCCTTGACTATACACGCCATATTCATAGTCAATATCAATATTCCTATTTTTCAGCTCTTGGCTGAGCAACAACTCCAATTCTTGGTTAGATACCCGCTTGTGAATGGGCCTGGTCTTGGCGTATTCCATAAACACATCCTCCCATTGCGCCCTTTCCATACTTGATAGTCCACCTATCTTTTCGGCTCGTTGAATGGGTGTAAGACTATAACTTTTGCCATCTATTCCGGTTTCTTCCTTATAAATGGCTTTGGTACGTTTACTGGTATAGTTCTTAAACGTGGTAGTATCCTCTCCTATTTCTATGTTATCAAAGAACGTAGATGTTATATTGTAATCTTCTTCCAAGATTCCGTGGGAGTAAAAAAGAATCTCATCAGAGTTTAAATCCCGGTCAACAAATAAAAAATTTCTGAACTGCGTGCTTTTGGGCTGACCAATACTGTCCACAAGCGAAGCCAAACGATCTGAATATTCCTTCATCTCCCTCTTCTCCACCCTACTGGCCACTTTGTCCAATATGTCCGTGACCGTCCTTGAGAATTGTTCCTCTTTGTCGTTTATGGATGTCTTTATCCAATACACCTGAACGAAGATTATTCCGGTAAGGGACAAACTCATTAGAATGACGAGAAGAACGAATAGCTTCTTGTTCATTGAACCAAAATTAAAAATTTAACATTTAGGCGTTTTACCGTTTAACCTAACCTTAACAAAAATGTTAAAATTTTGAAGCAGATAGGGTTACTAGTTTGGTATGGAGGTCTTTTACCTTTTGTTTTGTAGTGTCTAAATCAATGTTTTCAATGCAAAAATCAGCAAGGGGTATTTTTTCGTTGTCTTCTATTTGGTTATTCATGCGTTGCTCCACTTGTTGCTGCCCTACTCCGTCTCTATCGATCACACGTTGAATCCGCACTTCTTTGGGAGCGGTAACCAGTACCGTGAAATCGTACTTGTCCTGCACTCCATTTTCAAAGATCAATGCAGTTTCCTGTATTACATAAGGTACGGCTTTTTTTTGGGTCCATTTTAAAAAGTGGTCTCGTACTGCAGGATGCACAATGGCATTCAATTGTTGCAACAATTCAGGGTCTTTGAATACCTTTTCGGCTATAAAAGCCCTATTTAAAACAGCATCTTTGTAGGCTCCTTTCCCCAATAATTGAATGATCGCCTCTTTCATTTCTGTTGAGGAAACCATCAATTTTTTGGCCTCCTCATCCGAATCGTATACCGGCACCCCAAGCTCCCTGAACATTTTGGCGACAGTGCTTTTGCCACTGCCAATTCCCCCTGTTAAACCAACTATTTTCATTGCTGTTCCAGTACAAAGTTAACGGTCTTCTCTGAAAGCCGAACGTCATAAACATTCTCCGGCTTTTTGATGATGGTCAATAGCAAGGTATTTTTATTGGAGCCGTTCAACTGTGCGTAATCCGCTTCTACCCCAAAATCTGCGGAAGATATTGCCTTCAATCGCTCTACGGTTGCTTTGCAAAGTACGGTCACTGTATTGGGGAAGGTTTTTACCTGATACCCTTCAGGAGAATTGACCACGGTAATGGGTGTTTCAAAAACTTTTTCTGAAAACTTGACCACCTTGCCAGAAACCGTAACCCTGCCAATGGAAAAAATACTATTGTCCAACCCTTTGGGAAAGACCAAGGGCACCTCTTTCGAAAAATCGGCGGCCAAATTGTTGAGTTGTATAGGTTCGGTCTGAACTTCATCAAGGGTGTCTATCTCACTTTCGGGACCTTTTACCACTACATGGTCTGGAGTAATTAGCGGTTCACCATCCAAAATATAATTCTGTTGAAACTGTAAATCCAAATTGGGAAATATCCGTATTTCCTTTGATGCCACCTGATACAAATCCACCACCAACCTGCTTCGGTCCAAATCCAAAAGTGCAATGTTCTGCGAGAGCTGTGCATCTACCTGTTTACGCAATGCATTGTCCGTTAAAATATACTGCCCGTTATCATATTCCACCTGGGAAACATCAACATCGATTCGCTTTTTGGAAAAATTGTAGAACAAAAACTGAAATCCGCTGGTGCGCAACTTAGCTGCAATGACATTTTCAGAGTTTTTTCCCAATAAAAGCGAATCAGGCAGGTTTCTGTAATTCAGGGTTAAATCAGCACGCGACTCATAGGTTTCCGACAGATTGCTTAAAAACCACGCCAAAAATGAGCACAACAAGAACAGTGAAAACACCTTCACTTTCTTTTGGTTGAGGCCATGCAATACTTTTTTGAACACTTTTACTTCCGTTTAAAAAACAGTTTGGGAAACAGCTCTTCCGGCTCCTTGTTACTAAAGTTAAGCAAGATCGTAGACTTCAGAAAACCAATTCCATACCCTGTAAACTGTACCAAAGCCGCAAAAATTGCCAAAAAGGCCACTTTTATGCTTCGGTTCTTCAGCAAAGCATCTAAAAACAATACCAAAAAATAAGCGACAAAGAACCACAATGGCAATAAAACCGCCACCAACGCTAGCAGCACCGACACGCAAAGTCCGACCATAAAAAAAGTAGGGAACCAATACGTGGGCCGTGCAGTCCCGGGATGCCATTTGTTCAAAATAGGACGCACCATCCCAAATTTGTTCACTTGGATATAAAATTTATTCCAGTCGATGCGTCGTTTGTGATAGACATATGCTTTGGGAAACAATCGGGTTTCAAAGCCTGCTTTCCAGATGCGGAAAGTCAAATCTGGGTCTTCTCCAGGGTGAATTCGACCAAAACCGCCTGCTTTTTCAAAGGCTTCTTTGGAAATCCCCATATTGAAACTTCTGGGTTGAAACTTGCCAACGGATTTTTCACCACCTCGAATGCCTCCCGTGGTAAAAAAAGAGGTCATCACGTAATTTATAGCTTTCTGAACATCAGAAAAAGAAGCGTCTGCAGCATCCGGTCCACCAAAACAGTGTACAAATTCCTGTTTCAGTTCTTTTTCTACTTCTGTAAGATATTGTTT
>JAUIBH010000108.1 GCA_030427985.1 Bacteroidia bacterium
GGGACAGGTCAACAACCCACAGGGCGATGTCAACACCCCCGGCATACTGTCACCGGGCGAGGTATGGACCTACCAGGCCGACTATCAGCTCGTCCAGAACGACATCGACACAGGCTCGGTCACCAATCAGGCCGAGGTCACGGCCACCGAGGAGGGCACCAACAACGATATCACCGACCAGGTGCAGGTCGACACCGACCTGAACGGGAACAATGCCTGCGCGCCAACGGATGCCATACAACTTATAAAGACACTAATTGGTCCAGGCTGGGAGGATACGAATAATGATGGTTGTTTTGAGAGATTGGTCTACACCTTTATGGTGGAAAACACAGGTATTTCCCCTTTAGTAAATGTAGTGCTAAACGATCCTAATCTTGGGGGTATAATAACCGTGCAACCACAAAACGATGCTAACAACGATGAGGTGCTCTCTGTTGGAGAGCAATGGGTCTACGAGGTACCCTATCTGATTACACAGGCCGATATGGACTTCGGATCGGTCTCTAACCAAGCCAACGTTACTGCCGATGTTGAGAACACAAACAACTCGGTAACAGACATGGATGAAATCACCCTACAATTAGATAACAATTTCTGTGCTGCTGCTGGTATTACGTTGACCAAAAATGGTTCACTTGAAGACTTGGATGGAAATAACTGCCCTGAAAGTATTCAGTATACCTTCACGGTAACGAATACTGGGGTGGTGGATCTCACACAAATTGTACTCATAGATACGGACTTGAACGTGCCAATCAATGGGCCAATGAACGATTCTGGTAATGACCAGACCCTTTCCAGTGGTGAATCATGGACCTACGAGGCTATCTACCCTATCACTCAAGCTGATATAGACAATGTGACCATTACCAACCAAGCCTCGGTTACAGCTATCGAATCAGAAACAAATACTACAATCAGTGACAGTTCTGATATTGTGAATACGAATGTTTCAGGCGCATGTGTCGCTGAATCGAAAATTGGGCTCATAAAAACTGCTAGCAATGAATTGGTGGATGTAGATAGGGATGGTTGCCCAGAAAATGTCAGGTATACGTTTACGGTAAAAAACACAGGAGCTATTATTCTTCAAGATGTGGTTCTCAATGATATTAAATTGGGACCAGGCTCCATAGAGGGGCCGTTACCGGGAAATGACATTAATGGCGACACCTTTCTTTCTGTTGGTGAAACATGGACCTACCAAGCCCTATACCCCATTTCGGAACAAGATAGTATAGCGGGGCAAGTTATAAATCGGGCGCAGGTAAGTGCAGTTGAATTTGGAACCACTGTCGCGGTTACTGATGATTCTGATAACAACTCTTTTGATGAAAATGATGATACTGTCACTTCAATTGCGGGTGCCTGTGTAGCTCGCGCTGGAATTGAACTCGTAAAAAATGGGGTGCTTGTAGATCAAGATGGGGATGGATGTAAAGAATCCATTAGGTATACCTTTTCTGTTGAAAATACGGGAGCCATCAACACGTATCAAATACTACTGGAAGATACGCTGTTACAGCAAGCTGATATTCAAGGACCCTTGGCAGGTAGTGACATTAATGGAGACCAAGTACTTTCGGTAGGTGAAACCTGGACGTTTGAAGCTCTTTATTCCATTACCCAACAAGACATAGCTGATGGGGAAGTCAACAATCAAGCCACGGTATCAGCCTTGGATATACTCACCAATAACCCTATTGCCGATTCAGATGAAATTGTAATGGCTGTGGTAAATACATGTATAGATTCCGATTCTGACTTTAAAATCTTTAATGGTATTTCCCCGAATGGCGATGGTGTCAACGATTACTTTCAAATAGATGGTATAGAATATTATCCTGACAATACTTTAAAAATATTCAACAGATGGGGCGTCTTGGTCTTTGAGGTTGATGGTTATGGTTTGCAAGAAAAAAAGTTTGATGGGCATTCTGATAGTGAGGTAACCGTTGCTAAAGATAGGAAGCTTCCAAGTGGCACTTATTTTTATACGCTCATCTTCCATGGAAATAAAAACCCTGGCAAAGAAAGCTATACCGGATACCTCTATATCAATCAGGATTAATCTCCAAAACAACTTCAAAAAACAACCTATAGATTGGGAAATGATACATAACATACAAAAAACAAAATGGGTATACCTAATTCTCTTGATTTTAATCACACATCCAGGGTTGGCCCAACAGGACCCCCAATACACTCAATACATGTACAACACCCAAATTGTAAATCCTGCTTATGCCGGATCTAGGGAAGTGCTCAGTTTTGGCGTTTTGGGCCGCACCCAATGGGTAGGCTTGGACGGCTCTCCCCAAACGGGAACATTTACCGTGAATTTCCCAACGGGACTCTACAAAAATATGGGCTTGGGCATGTCCATTGTCCACGATCAAATTGGTCCCTCCATTGAATCCAACGCCGTTGTGGATTATTCTTATTCCATCAACCTAGCGTCCTATACCATAAGTAAATTGTCGTTTGGGCTAAAAGCGGGTGTGGATATGCTTGATGTGGATTACAGTAGGCTGGAACTCTCTAACTCCAATGATTTCGCATTTCAAAACAATGTGGATCAAAAGCTAAATCTACAAGTAGGTGCCGGCATTTATTATCGAACGGAGAAATTTTATGCAGGTGTGTCCGTGCCCAATTTCTTGAACTCCAAACACTTTGACGAAAGTTCCTTGCAAGACAACAGCGTAAACAATATAGCCATTGAACGATTGCACTATTTCTATATTATGGGCTATGTTTTTGACCTGAGTCAAAACCTAAAATTTAAACCAGCAACCCTTGTTAAGTTTGTAAGTGGAGCACCCTTGCAATGGGATATGTCCGCCAATTTCCTCATCCATGAAAAGCTTGCTCTTGGGGCATCCTATCGTTGGAACGCCTCTATAAGTGCCTTGGCCGGCTTCCAAATTTCAAAGTCCATTTTTGTAGGGGTAGCCTATGATTATCAATCCACTGCTATTGAAGATTACAGCAATGGGTCCTATGAAGTCTTTCTCCGGTTTGATGTGTTCAATAGACTGGACAGGGTGCTCACTCCAAGATTCTTTTAAAAATTGATGATGATGTCCAGAAAATGTTCAATGATATTCCTATGTCTATACCTGTTTGTCCTTACAGTGCACGCACAAAAAAGTAACCTAAAAAAAGCAGATGAGGTTTTTGAAGCCTATGCCTATATTGATGCTAGGGAAATTTATTTGAAAGTGGTAGAAAAGGGTTATGAATCCGCCCAGATCTACAAGAAATTGGGAGACACCTACTACTTTAATAGTGAATATGCCGATGCAGCCAAATGGTATAAAAAATTGGTGGACACCTATAAAGATCAACTAGAACCGGAATATTATTACCGAGCTGCACAAACATTTAAAAGTATTGGGGAGTATTATCAATCCAAAAAAATGATGGGGGAGTTTGCATCTCGGTCATCCACTACCAATCTGGCCCAAAATTTTATGAGCAATTACCCCGCTTTGGACAGTTTGGTAGACAATGAGTCAAATACATTTGACTTGATCAATGTTACGGATGGAATGTCAAGTTCAGATTTTGGGCCCTCATTCTATCAGGATAAATTGGTATATGCCTCCTCATCCAAAAACACGGAAGGTAGAAAAATTCATACTTGGAACGGCTTAAAGTACCTAGATCTTTATGAGGCGGACTTGGATGAAAACGGAGATTTAATTAATCCTGTGCCACTTAAAGGTGATATAAATTCTCCCTATCATGAATCCACGGCTGCCTTCACAAAGGATGGAAATACCGTTTATTTTACAAGGAACAACTACATTGACGGAAAGAAAAAAAAGAACAAGCAAAGAGAAATCACCCTTAAAATATACAAGGCCACAAAAGACAATGAGGGTTCTTGGGGGAACATCGTGGAGCTGCCCTTTAACAATGATGCCTATTCCGTGGCCCATCCAGCGTTGAGTCCAGATGAAAAGCGTCTGTATTTTTCCTCAAACATGAAGGGAACCTATGGAGAATCTGATCTTTGGTTCGTTGAGATTGGCTCCAACGGTTCATACGGTAAGCCAGTGAACTTGGGGCCCGAAATTAACACGGAAGCCCGGGAAACTTTTCCATATATCAGTAAAAGCAATAACTTATATTTTGCAAGTGATGGTCATTTAGGCTTAGGTGGTCTGGACATTTTCGTGACCTCTTTAGACGAAAGTGATAAACCTCAAAAAGTAGCCAATTTAAAAAAGCCCATTAACTCCAGTAAGGATGATTTTGGCTTTATCATTGATGAAGAAAAACAGATAGGGTATTTTTCTTCCAACCGAAATGGAGACGCGGGCAGTGCCTCTGATGATATATACCGATTTAAAATGTCCTGTAGTGTGCAGACGGTTGAGGGTATAATTTCTGATGCCAAAACCGTGCAGCCACTTCAAGGAGCTCAAGTTACTTTGTTGGACGAAAACAACGAGGTGGTGGCCCAGACCACTACAGATGCTCTTGGAGCATACCAATTTGAGAATGTTTTGGATTGCCATAAACGATACGGTATCCGTGCAGAACATTCAGATTTGGAATACGACCCAACCGAAGAAACCATACTTGTCTCCGGTAATGACCCCACAATGGAGGTAAACCTCACGCTTACCCCTCCAGATTGTGCCGTAAATGACCTAGGGTGCAGACTCAATCTACAACCTATCTATTTTGATTATGGAAAATATCAAATACGGCCAGATGCTGAAGTGGAATTGGCCAAAATTCTTGAAGCCATGAAAGAATACCCACAACTAAAAATACATATAGAATCCCATACGGATTCCAGATCCAGTGACCTGTTTAATATTTACCTATCACAAAGAAGAGCTCTAGCTACCATGCAATGGTTGATTGATAAGGGAATAGCTGATCATAGACTTACTGCCAAGGGATATGGGGAAACCAGAATATTAAACCATTGTTCCAACGGAATTGACTGTTCAGAAGAAGAACATCAACGCAATCGAAGGTCTGTTTTTATCATTGTAGACCCTTAAAACAAATTTATTTTACTGATTATCAGTTATTTAACTATATTTTTGAATTTTTGGCACGCTGCTTGCAACTATATAGGTGGATGTAAATAGGTACATCTAGAACATTAAACCTTATAGTATGAAAAAGTTAATATTCTTTATAGTAGCGGTGGCTTTCGGTACCATAGGTGCCCAAGCAGCCAAATTGGATGATAATGTGGCGATGACCACAAGATATGGAAACTCATTCATCTTCGTAGAAGATGGTATAACTTTTTCAGTATATCCAGACGGAGAGTTTGATTTCTATATGGACAATAGAGTTAATGTTGGAGTTGGTGCCCAAATAGGAAATGTGGGTATCACATTTAACTCAGGATATAACTATAACCCTTATGTACAGTATGACGACTACGGTGCAGTGATTCAAGTGGAGGGCACCCCCATCTTTTATGATTACTATGGTCGTGTATCACAAATAGGAAATATCAACGTCTGGTACAACAACGGTAGAGTTCGTAGAATTGGTGGATTGCATGTCTACTACAATGGTGGTGTGTACAGTCACTATACCGGGTATATCAATATTTACAACAGACATTACGTATATCGTCCTTTCCACAGGTATTTTATAAGACCTTCCGTCGGATTCTGTAATGTGTATGCTAGACCTTATAGAAGGTACTATAGACCTATTCGATATACCTATTATGCTCCTTACCGATATAATGAAAGAAGAGCGTATGCCAGAGTAGGAAAAGTGTATAGAAATGATAATAGATATAGAAGAGATAAAATCTATAGAAATGATAAAAGAGTATCTGTACGTGATAATAACAGTTTAAGACGTAGTGGTGATTATGGTAGAAGTAATAGAACTGTTGCGAAAAACAATAATAGAAAAGGAAGCCCAAATGTATATCGTTCCAATAGTAGCGTAAAAAGACAAGCTACGCCTCAAAGGAGCGTAAGACAAGGGAATACGTATAGAAAATCGAATAGTGTTTCTAGAAGTAGTAGAAGTGTAACCCAAAAAAAGGTAACACGCACTCCAGATAGGAGAACCGTTACCAAAAGACAGGTCGCTTCCACACCAAATAGAAAAACGGTTTCGCGTAAGACAACTACGTACAGAAAGCCTCAAACAAGGAGCAATTCAAGTAGGTCGGTTGTCAGAAAAAGCAGTACTCCGAAGAGAACCACTGTAAATCGTAGCAGCTCTAAGCGAACTGTGAAGCAAAATACGAGAACTTCTTCCAGTAGAGGAAATAGCAGCGCTAGATATAGCAGGAGTTCCCGAAGAAATTAAAAGAGAGTTTTTAGGTTGGTTAGTTGTTTAACCCCGTAGTAGGATTTATCCGCTACGGGGTTTTCTTTTTTAACCATTTAGAAAGAAAACCTGTAACATCTTCCGATATATCAAAACGATACAGGATGCCCACATACATAATCCCAATCAAAGTAGATTTCAACACAATGTTAAGGATGGGGTGAAACGGAAATTGCAACATATCAAACAGAACAGCCAATAAAACCAAAACCGCTAAGACCTTAAAAGTTGCTTTGGTAAAAGGCTGGATACCAAACTTTTGCCTCACAAATAACAATTTGGTCAAGTTGAAAATAAAAATGGAAACAAAACTGGCTAAAGCCGCCCCTTCCAAACCAAGAACAGGGATAAGCAGATAGTTCAATAAAATGGTCAATGCCGCCAAACAAACGCCGAACACCAACACAGTTTTATAGTATTGGGAATTGTACAAAATAGAGTTGTTGTTCCCCAAAAGTGAATCGAATACCTTGGCCAACCCCACTAAAAAGACAATGGTATAACCATTTCGATAAGCTTCGGGCAACAACAAATACAGGTCATTCAAATTCAAAATGATCAATACAAACAAAATCCCCGAAGCAATAAAAAGCGTCAATGACGTTTTTTGGTACAATGTCTCCAGTCCAGATTGGTCCCCAGAATTCAATTGTTCCGCAGTCAAAGGGTAGGTAATTTGGTGCATGGCCCTGGAAGGCACAATAATCACGGTAGCAATGTACACAGCCACCCCATAATACGCCACATTCTCAATACTGATGAACTGGTTGAGCATCACTTTGTCTATTTCCAGTAGTATCAACGCGGCAGACCCCCCAAGAATAATTAAAAAGGAGTAGGACAGAATTTCCCTAGTATTCGCTGGAAAATGAAAATCAAACTTTGGAAAGCGCAAGGTATACGCATAAATCTTAATGATTATGGTCCGTAGAAGATAGAGTCCAACCAAAGCCTTGAAAAAAATATCCAAAGAAATAACATCATAATAAAGCAAAATCAATAAGATGGATACCCCAATTCGGCCAAAGACCTCCTTCATAAAATTCCCGAAAACCGATTTCAAGTGTACTTTGCACCACGCATAGAATACCTCAAAATAGGCCATCGCCAAACCAACAAAAAAAACATACCAGAGGTATTTCTTCACCATTGGATTGACTTGGGAGACCAAATCCCCCAAGGGTTCATACCAAATTAATCCAATCAAGGTCACTGGAAGTATTCCCAATAAAGGTGTCAACAGCATTAAGGTCAAAAAGGCGTCCTTTTCCTTATCAGGATAATTGCTGTAAAATTTAACCAAGGTATTGTGCACCCCAAAGGCCATCAAAGGCATTAAAATAGCACCCGATGCCAAAATAAAGGTCACCAGGCCATAGTACTCGTCCTCCAAAATCTTGGTGTACAGAAACAAGGTATTCACGGCACCGAACAAAAAACCCAGATAGGTGACCACAACATTTTGTATGGATTGTTTTAAAACGACGCCCATTAGATGAATTTTGCCAAGCTTTCGGTAAGAGCTTTTCTGTGATACTGCTCCACCCCTACCGATTTACAGTTGAGTTCCCCTTTCTGATAACTGGCGAACCAATCCAAAAGTACATTTTTTAGACCAGTAGCATCATTCTGGAGACATACGCTCCCAGAGTTTGTTTCTTTTACTAATCTTCCAGCTTCCCACCCTTCTGGGCCTATTGCCAAAATAGGACGCTTGGCATTCAAGTATTCAAAAAGTTTTCCAGGGATAATGCTTTTGGTTTCTTCGGAATCAATTTCCAGCAACAATAACACCTGTGATTTTTGCTGCACCTCCAAAACCTCATCATGGGATAGGTACCCCAAAAGCTTTACATACGATTCCAAACCAAAATCCTTGATGGAATGCAAAACTTCCGCTCCCACTACCCCAGCCAGATTAATCTGTACCGAATTTTTAAAATCTTCATGCTCCTGAATCAGTTCTTGAATGACTTTCCATAAGGCAATGGGGTTTCGCCCGGTTAACAATGAACCCATGTGCGAAATTGTGAATCCTGAATCCAAGGGTATCGGGTTTAGGTCATCGTCATAACCATTGGT
>JAUIBH010000109.1 GCA_030427985.1 Bacteroidia bacterium
AAAGCGGCCTTGGCCTTTGTAGCTTATGATATTGGTAACGAATGTGAAGGGGGCTATGACTCGGATGGAAACGAACGTGTCCTTTGGTGCCGTATAGTATCAGCTTTGGATTTGGGACACCAATGTTCCGATAAGCAGCTCAACTTTTTACGAAAGTGGTTTGCCAAGGATACTGTCTCCCTAAAAAAACTGGAGAGTTGTCCCACGATGCCCAACACAGCCACCATTCAGAACACTTTTGATGAGATTCTGATACAGAAAAACATAACCGAGAAAACAATTACGGTGAGCTATAAGATTACGGGCATAAATATGTGCGAGTCAGAATCTTGGCAATGGTCACAGACCGATGTTTTTGAATATGGCTCAGAACACATTGTTTTGGTCGATTCCAAAAAATCGGATGTATCAGAAGATGATATCAATATGAATCCTGATGCAGTTGAAAATATTGACCCTCAAACCTTTGTTTTGGCCCTTAAAGACCACATACTGGACGAATGGAAGAAACAGGACAATTTTGATTCCCTTAAAATCACATTTACCAATAATGTTTTAAGCATTGAGGGCAATGAAGGTTTTACTTTAAGTAATTATGATTTTAACGAGATGGTCATCAACGGCACCGATGACCCACAGATTTTATACCTGACCATTGGTAATGAAGGTGGCGGTGCCGGTGGCAATGTAATGTTGGAAGAAACCTATTCTTTAACAGTTCTGGATGCTGAAAATTTTGAGATAGCGAGCGTAAAATCCTCATTACTGGACTAAATAGTAAAGCTTTAAAAAGTAGCAAATGAAAATTCAATATCACATAGCCTTATTAGCACTTGCCATCTCCTGTGGCCACGTCCCCAAAACGGAAAAAGAACCGGAAATCGACACCCAAGGCGCCGTTGAAATCATTGAAACGGCTCTGGACACATTACCTAAAAGCGTGCATTTAGATTTTACCGAAGTAATTGCCAATATCCAAACTAAAAAATTGCCACACATCGAAGACACAAATTTTAACAGTTTTATCGATGAAGACGATTATGATGAAGTAGATGCCAAAGCTTTGAAATTGGACCAAATCTATCCTGATTTCAATACCGAAGGGTACAACTACAGGGCCATTACCAAGTACAAAATTCCAATAGCCAACAACTTTCACAGCTTGGTAACAACTGTTTTAAAAGGAGATCATGAAATGGAGACGATGATAATCAATTACGATACGGAGGGAAACATCATAGATCACAAACAAGTAGCTTTCGATGAAATAGCCGAAAGTATGTCCAGAACAGTCTCCCGCATAAGCGAAAACAAATTAGTAGTAAACAGAATCTTTTGGGGCAACATCAGAGAAGTGGAGAAAATTGAATATGAAATTAGGGGTGATGGGACCATTAAAAAAATAGATGCCAAAAAATTGAACGATTCTTTTGAAAATTTCACACTGATCAACAGTGTTTTAATGGACCTGAAATTGGATTGGGTGCAAACAAAGACCGATTTGATCACTACCCTGGAACACCCTGACAATCCCAACGAAACCATTGTGGTCATCCCGGAAGTTGTGGATGAGGGCGAACAGTATTTTGACCTCAACAGCCACATTGTTATTGCGGACAACCGTTCTGGAAAAATAACGCACAACTACTTTGAAAGCTCCCAAACAAATAATTGGGTTTCCGATGCCGTAGAACTAAATAAAATTCAAATAAACGCTACCCCATTCAAGATTGCAGAAAACAAAATGGCCTTCGGGTTAAACGTTTCGCATTTTGGACATTCAAGAGTTAATCCGTACACCACTAAAACACTGTCCCTTTTTGTGAAATCAGGGGATAGTTTATTAAAAGTGCTCGCCGATTATCCCGTTGAAAGTAATGGTGGCGAATGGAACGGCGATTGCGAGGGGGAATTTGTGGAGGAAAGGAAAACATTGGCGGAAAGCACTGAAAAAACCAACGGCTATTTCGATTTACGCATTACCAAAGAAATTACCTACTCAGAGAGTACAAAGGATAAAAACGGGGATTGCGTCTCTACCGATAGGAGTGAAACAAAAACGGCAATGCTGAAATTTAATGGTACAACCTATACCGAAACAGAAATTGATGCTGTCTTATTTTCCGAATTCCATCCCCAAAAATTAGAAGGCCTACAGCTAGGAAATTTTGATGTAAACCATGCCTTTGAATTGGACAATTTTAAATATGTGTCTGGAAATTACCACCCTGAAGATGGGCAAATCGTATCACCGGATACCAAAACGGATTGGGGCGATAGGCTTTTGATGTTGGATGAATCAAACAAAATAGTATACCAATCAAAAGGTATAGGTGACGCCTATCTATTTGAACCCCATTTTTATAAAAGTGATGCATCAAACAAAATCATCATTATTTGCCAAATGGCATTCGAATATCCATTTGGGGGCGAGGCTTTTATTCTCGAAAAAGGAACCATAAAACATCTTGGCACTCTCGACATTGAAGGAGATGGTGAAAAATATCTGACCGAAATCATAACAATAATAGAATGGAACGACAGTATTGAATTCACCTTTAAATCGGACAAGCTGGTTTTGGGACCTGGCTCAGAAAACGTGACCATAGCCAACGACAACGTGAGATATGTGTACAGAAACAATGAACTGATTCTAAAGACGAAGGGCAGATGACGGCTATTAAAACATATTTTTTGCTTGTGTGCTTTTTAATTCATGGGCTCTGCGCACAAAAGAATCCAGCCCATCCAGAACTGGCGAGATCGGGAAAGGAAATGCAGGATTTGGTTCCTTATGGCTGGCGGGTATTGTCGCAGGCTTCAGGAGACTTAAATGGGGATGGCCGTGAGGATTTGGTGTTTGCCCTACAAAATACCCTAAAAGAAAACTATGAATACAATGATGGGCTTGGGGTTGATACGCTGGACCTTAATCCCAGAATGTTGGGCATCTACTTTGGCAAACGGAATGGAAAACTCAAAAAGGTACTGCAATCCAATACGTTTATCATAAATCGTGATGTTCCAACCATGGACGAGCCTTTAGACGGTCTTCAAATCCTCCCCAACGGTGACCTTCAAATAGATTTTCGTTTTTGGTACAGTGCCGGAAGTTGGCACATGTCCAATGACACGTATAGGTTCAGGTTTCAAAACAAGGCTTTTGAATTGGTTGCATATGAGAAAAGTGAACGTCATCGGGGCACTGGTGATGAAATTGACCACAGTATCGATTTTGAAAATAGAATCCTAAAAATCATAACCACAACCATTGATGGCAACGAAGAGCAGGAATATAAGGAGGAGTCCAAAAAGTTTGAGCTACGCCGATTAAAATCAATAAAAACATTAGGGAAGCCTTTTGAATGGGAATTTCAACAGCTTCGCATATAACCATTAGAAACCTTCAATCCATGAAAATAAGTATCATAATCATTTTTGCCATATTGGCCTTTATGGGCATTGTTGCCATAATCATCAACAACAAAATCATAGCCAGAAAAAATCAAGTTAAACAGGCCTATGGCAGCATAGAAATCTACCTTAAAAAGCGGTTTGACTTGATTCCGAACCTTATTGCCATGCTCAACAAATACTTGGCGCATGAAAAGGAAACCCTCTTAAAAATCACCGAGTTGCGCAGTAACATTGAAAAAGCCTCAGAAGCCAACGAAAAAATCAAGGCTTCAAACGAGCTGACCCACATTATGGGCGGTTTGAACATCAATCTGGAAAACTATCCCGATTTAAAAGCGGATAAACAATTCACTACCATCGAGTATGAACTTTCTGATATTGAGGACCAAATATCTGCAGCGCGGCGAGCTTATAATGCAGCGGTTACGCGGTATAACAATACCATACAAATGTTTCCCGCAAGTATTGTTGCCGGCATGCGAAAAGACACTACAAATGAGTTATTGGAAATCCCAAAATCAGAACAAAAAGAAATCAATGTCAATCAACTTTTAAACCCATAAATTATGCAAATGTTTGAAAACTTGCCCTGGTACGGCTATGTGATATTCGCCATCGCCATTGTATCCTACGCCTATCGCTATTTTAAAATCGGAAAAAAAGAATATGATGCACCAGACAAAACAACGGCAAAATTCAGAAAATCCCCCAACAGCAACCTTGATCAAGAACAGTTGTTTGGAATAGCATTATACACTCCCATTGCCGAATGGTGGAAAGCCAGTACCAACACTTTGTCATTTCTGACCGCCAAAGAAATAAAACCTTATTTGGAAGGCTGGGGAATCGATACCCAAGAAGGATATTGGGAATTGACCGAATATTTTATGAAAGATGGTCGACGTTGGTATTTTGATTTCATTTCCCAAATGGTCAAAAACGTGCCAAAGCAAAAATGGAACGACTTGATGGAGCAAAAATTTGGCAGCAATGAACGTGCATTCCGTTACTTGAAGTCATTGGGAACCGGCGAAGTTTTGGATACCCTGAAACAAAAAGGCATTCTCACCTTCGATTCAGAGTTGGAACTCGGTGTTGCAGGCTACGACGCTGCCATTTTAGTGGGACAAGCAAGGAAAGCTTATACTGCAAACATCATTTCTGAGGAAGAAGCATGGAAAATCATCAATTTTGCCAAAAGATTGGCACTGGACCATTTTTCGTCTTGGGAAGACTTTGGTAAAAGTTTTGCACTGGGCTTCTCTTTGGACATGAAGGCTGATTACAATACCTACAAAGAGGAAGTGTACCATATCTACATGCAGGTTCTGGAAAAACCCGATAGTCCATGGAATACCATTTCATGGCCCCAAAAATAAGATGATGCAAGAACGTATATCACTTGCTTATTCCGAAACCCGTGATGTGTTAAACACACTTTACAAAAAGAGAAAGCGCACCCTGTTTTTTCAAAAAATAATGTGGGGCATAACGGGTTTGTATCTATTGTTCATGTTGGTTTTGCTTGGTATGCAATATGCCCTAGCCTTGCAAAATAAGAGTTTGGCCTTTTTAGAACTATTTAAGTCCACTCCCAGCAATCCGTACGCATCCGTTTATCCAATCATAGGGTTGATGCTTCTTCTGTACCCGACCACAATAGTTTTTACCAGGGCTTTTCAGAAATTCAAGACAATAGAAAAAGAGACCATGGCCAAAATGGTAAAAATGCTCTTTCCAAATGTGGAATTTACGCAAGGTGCCAATGCTCCTACCAAGGAAATTGTACAGAGCAAACTCTTCTCTTGGATAAAAAAAGAAGCTCCTATTTATAGTTATGGCCAGATAAGAAGCTCCACAAATAATACACAAATAAATATTGCGGATATTGGTATTATTGAGAACAACGTGCCAAACAAGTTTATAAAAGCCATACTGCATGTTCCCATACTTAACATGTTCGCAGTATTGTACCAAAATGTATTAAAAAACATGGCTACAAGTAAATTGGCAGACAATACCAATTTTACCTACAGGGGCATGTTCTGTTGGTTAAATTTTAAAAAGACCTTAAATGGACACACCGTTGTATTGCCCAAAAACCAAAAGGTAAGATTTGACCGATGGGCCAGTTTAAATTTTAGGGAAGAACAGGAAATACATTTGGAGGATCCTAGATTTACCCAAAACTTCATCGTTTATGGTACGGACCAAGTAGAAGCTAGATATGTTTTATCTGCATCGCTAATGGAAAGTGTTGTTGCCTTAAAGGAAAAATTTCATTGTCCCATATTCATGTCCTTTCAGGATAAACAGATGTATTTGGCCGTAAAAAATGAAAATGGACTGTTCTCTTTTCCTTCGGGAAGGCTATATAGTATGGCAATCGTGGAAGAACTGGCCCATGAAATTGAAACCGCCTTAAAAGTTTCAGAAACGTTATAATTATCCAATTTAGATCGACACACAAAATCATGGGGTCAATGTCAGCGGTGACCTAGAAGAGCTCTGGAGGCGAATCGTTTTCAGTATTTGCGTATCCAATACCCATGACCATACCAAGGTATGGTTGTTATCTCCTGCTTATGATATCAACCCCGTTGAAACAGACACGGGCCTTAAATTGAACATTCACGATACCGATAATGCATTGGACTTGGAACTGGCCCTTGAGGTATCCGAATTCTTCCGTTCAAATCTGCCAAGGGCCAAAGAAATCATTGACGAAGTGAAGAATGCCGTGGTAAAAAGGCCTGGCACCGCAACAAAATATGGCATGTCAAGTGCAGAACAAGAATTGAAATCCGCAGCATTCCGATTCTGCCCCCATATCAAAACCATAAAAAAAGGGATTCTTCTATTTTTTCAGGGTTGCTCCTTATTGAAGGAATTTTTTTCAATAGACAAAATCCGTTGATTGTCATGGGGTTGGACCAAATAGTCCCAACAGTTCCAAAAAAGAAGGGTAGGGTCTCACTTTTGTCACTTGTTATATTACTGAAATGCTATTATAAACCTCAAAATCATGAATTTTATGAAGACCCTTTGGAAAAACTTGGGAATTATCTTTGGAACAACCCTTTTGATAGTATCCTGTAGTGACGACAATGAAAATGACAATGTAGAAAAGGAATCTTACCGAACTACCCTTAAAATGACCGATGCACCGATAGACAATGCCAACGTTGAAGCGGTGTTCATCACCGTCTCCAATGTGAAAGTGGACGGTAACTCAATCGAAGGTTTCTCCAAGACCACTTTTGACCTTTCAGCCTTGGTCAATGGACAGACCAAGACCCTTGGCGATCTGCAATTGGAGGCCGGATCTTATTCCAATTTGGAACTGGTTCTGGATTACAATGCCGATGCCAATGGCAATACCCCGGGCTGCTACGTTGAAATGGCCGATGGCCATAAGGACAAAATCGAGTCAACATCGGAAAGCATCACTGTGTCTGACACATTTGAGGTCTTTGCGTCCAATACCAATGAGATCATTATTGATTTTGACCTGCGCAAGACCATAAAGGAAGAACAGGGAACGTTGGAATCGAACTTTAATTTTGTTACGCTTTCAGAACTTTCTGCAGGTATTCGAACCGTAAACAAAGAAGCTACGGGAGAAATCTCGGGTACGGTCAATGATTCCCAGAATACCTCCGACAAGATTGTGGTCTATGCCTATGAAAAAGGCACATACAATGCCGAAGTGGAGACCCAGGGACAGGGCGAGAGCAACATCAGGTTCGCCAATGCCGTTACCAGTGCGGAAGTAGGTGGCATCAACAACTCCTATAGTCTTAACTTTTTGGCCGAAGGGGAGTATGAACTCATCTTTGTTTCCTATACCCAAGATGGTGATCAATTTTATTTCAACTCACAATTGGAAGTGGAATCCACCACAGGCCTCGACCTTGGGGCCATCAATATCACATCGGCCCTACAGCTAAGTGCCAACGTTACAGTTATCGGGACCGCTACGTTATAGACAATCCGATCATTATATAACCAGAAAAGCCCCGGATTGGGGCTTTTTTTATTTACCACCATTGGCCTGCAAATCCGCCAAGCAAGCCGCATCCAATTCTGGAATGGCGCCACCACTGATCATATTGATGAGCCCTTCACCGGTTTCCGCTGTCCAATACATCAGACAATCCTCAGTGGTACAATGTCTTCCGTGTTGCTCATCCTGATGCGCACTTTGCAATGGGGTACCTGCGTTGACCAATCCCAACAAATGCCCAAACTCATGGTTAAGGACCGTAGTTTCCAGCACGGTGGTACTAGGGGCCAAAGGTTGACCGCTGAACCCCCTTATGGTCTCTTCGAACAGCACAAAGGAAGTATTGCGGTAGGCCACGCCCAAAACAGAACCGTTTTCAGTATTCTCCGAGTACTCCCCATCAATAAAAAGTCCAAAAACCTTTAGTGTACCCCCTTGGTTATAGGCCGTACGAATCTCGTCCTCAAGACTTCTGATATCTGCAATCGAATATACATCTTGACCCGGAGATGAAATTTCTCTGAGCTCAATGGAGATTCCATCGGGTTTGTTCAGCCTAAGTGACAAAAAGTTTTCAAAATTATCCAAAGTAGTCTGACTTGGCTTCAATCCGGAAACATAGAATATTTCAAAGAAAATTTCACTGAAATTTGTGTCCTTCAACAAATCCGAGGCCGAATCCCCCACCGCCTTTCGGTTTTGCGAAACATCCGTTCCGTCGGGAAGATTATTTTCGTTTGGCCCGGATTCCCCGTCAGTGGAACATCCAACAACAAGGATTACCAATATTAGAGGTAAGCCAATCCGTCGTAATAGTAATTTATTTTCCAATGTCATATCTAAATAACGAGGATGTCAGGCACGTAGTATTCTTCCAAACAAAATCAGCAATAAAAAGAACTGGCTCGTCTAATTATTCGCAAGTTTATTCGG
>JAUIBH010000110.1 GCA_030427985.1 Bacteroidia bacterium
CTGGAACGGGTTTGGGAACAAATGAATTTGTCCTACGAATGGGGCGTAAAGGATTTGTGGATTGTAAATGTAGGTGATTTAAAACCCATGGAACTTCCCATCAGTTTTTTCTTGGATTTTGCATGGAATACGGATGCTATTCGAGCCAAAGACCTGCCCAACTATTATGTGAAATGGGCCAAAGAGCAATTTGGGGATGAACATGCCGAGGAAATTGCGGAGATTTTATCGCTCTACACCAAATACAACGCCCGCCGAACCCCTGAAATGTTAAAACCTGATACCTACAGTCTTTCAAATTATCGCGAAGCGGAAACCATTGTTAAGGATTATAAGACTCTCGTAGAGAAAAGTCAGGCCATTTATGATAAACTTCCAGAGCAATATAAATCAGCATTTTACCAATTGGTGCTTTCCCCTGTGGAATTGTGCAGCAACTTGAACGAAATGTATGTAGCCGCTGGAAAGAATGCGTTGTATGGTCAGCAAGGAAGGGCATCAACAAACCAGTATGCCGATACCGTAAAAGAGCTATTTTTCAAGGACGAAGCCCTTACCAAAGAATTTCATGAGGAGCTGGAAACTGGAAAATGGAACCACATGATGGCCCAGACCCATATCGGTTACACCAGTTGGAACAATCCGCAATACAATAAAATGCCTGGGGTGTCCTACCTTCAAAATAATCCCAACGCTTCATTGGGATATGCTGTGGAACACGCACCTCGAACACGTTGGAACACCACTGGATTGTTTGGTCAAACCTTTGCTACTTTCGACCCGATAAATGACCAAAGCTATTATTTGGAAATCTTTAATCAAGGAGAAAAAGATTTGAATTACACCCTCACCCCGAAAGATGATTGGGTGCAATTGTCATCAACCTCGGGTACCATTCAGTTTGAGGAAAAAGTATCTGTCAGCATCGATTGGGAAAATGTGCCGGACGGAAAGACATCAAGTGAAATTCTGATATCCGGGGCAGGTAGGGAGTATTCGGTAAAAGTGCCTATCCTTAAAGATATTCCAGAAGCGGTAGGTTTTGTGGAAAACAATGGGGTAATCTCCATTGACGCTGCCCATTTCTCCGAAAAGAAAGATACCAAAGACATTCATTGGACGGTGGTGCCCAATTTGGGCAGGACTGATTCATCCATTTTGGTAGAACCGGCCAATGCAGAACGTCAATCCCCTAAAAGTGCACCTTCGGTGACGTATGAGTTTACTGTTTTTGATGAAACTGAGCTGGCTGTGGAGACCTACCTTTCCCCTACCTTAAACTATAAAAAGAACGAAGGACTCAAATATGCCATCGCCATTGATGATGAAGCACCCCAGATTGTGAACATGCATGAGGGAGAAACCCAACCCGATTGGGAATATCCGGCTTGGTGGAACGATTCCGTTACGGACCATATCAAGAAAAAGCGCACGGAACATACGTCTGTAAAACCGGGGAGACATACTTTGAAAATTTGGATGGTCGACCCAGGGGTTGTTTTTCAAAAGTTTGTAATAGATTTAGGAGGGTTGCGCCCCAGCTATTTAGGGCCGCCTGAAAGTTTTAAGGTGGATTAACTTACTGTAATACAACTATCTATATTCTTCTGTTGATAATTAATTCATGCTTTTGAGCGAAATCTTTTGTTAAAAAAACAAAAATGATTGAGTTTTATCGTAAGGGTCATCGAACATTTTGATTTGTCCCTTGAAACAAAACCAAAACAATTATTTACAACCTCAAAAATGAAAAAACAACTATTATTTCTTTTGGTTGCAATGGTTATGATCAATGGCCATTCGCAAATAACTTTTGAAAAGGGCTATTTTATTACCAATGGAAATCAAAAGACAGAATGTTTGATTAAAAATGACGATTGGAAAAACAATCCAACGGATTTTAAATATAAGCTTTCAGAAGAAGGTGAAATTGAAACGGCTGAAATTGCTTCAGTAAAAGAATTCGGGGTTTACAATACGTCAAAATTTATACGGGAGACGGTAAAAATAGACAGATCAAGCAATGCGGTAAGTGATTTAAGTGATCAAAAAAGTCCGATATTCAATGAAGAACAGCTTTTCTTAAAAGTATTGATTGAAGGAAAGGCAAATCTTTACTATTATGAAGATAGAAACCTGAGTAGATACTTTTACAACAAAGAAGAATCAGAAATTGTGCAGCTGATCTATAAGAGATACAAAACTGATGGTAACAAAATAGCAAGTAGCAATCAGTTCAAGCAACAATTACTTGCTGATTTGGAATGTTTCTCAATCAACCAAGGTAGATTTGAAAATTTACGCTATTCAAAGAAAAGTTTGGTCAGTCTTTTTGTGGAATATAATAATTGTGTTAATTCAGATATCATTAATTATGAACCAAAACAAAAAAAGGATGTATTTAATCTCACTTTAAGGCCTCGAATAAACAACTCTTCTTTGAAAATTCAAAACGCTGTATATGATTCCAGGGATACCGATTTTGGTAATGAATCTGGGTTTGGTTTTGGGGTGGAAGCTGAATTTATCTTACCATTCAATAAAAACAAATGGGCCATTATGGTTGAACCAACATATCAGTACTTCAAATCTGAAAAAACAATTCAAGTGAATTCTTCAAGTGTTGGGACTCTAAAAGTGGAAGCCGACTATAAATCCATTGAAATACCAGCAGGTCTCCGGCATTATTTCTTCCTTGGTAACAATTCCAAGATTTTTATAAACGCTTCACATATCCTTGATTTCACTTTTGGTGGATCAGCTGTAGATTTTTATAGACATGATGGAACCGCTCAAACTTCATTGGAAATAGATGCTGTAAGCAATTATGCTTTTGGTTTGGGATACAAGTTTGCAAATAGATATAGCCTAGAAATCAGGTATATGACAAAGAGGGATGTTCTATCTAACTATATTGCATGGAGCTCTGATTATACCACTATTTCGGTTATAGCCGGATTTTCGCTGTTCTAATCCTATATTTTAGAATGGGATTCAGTAACATTTGGTGATGGAAAAATTTCCTAACTTGGTTATCCATGGTGGGCATACCCATACGTTTCTGGGATAAGTGGTTCATGTTTCGGGAAAGAATCTACAAACCAATTGAGTTAATATTATGAAAGTTCGATTTCTTTCACTGTTATTTTTGTTTTCAATAGTATCCTATTCGCAATCAGCTACGAAGCAATTTGTACTTTTTGATGTGGCATTTACCTATACCAAGGCAGATGCGGACAATTCCACTCCGAGCAAATCACATTACTACGTGACCGGAGACAAATTGAATCCAGATATTCCCAAAGACTGGACCAGTCCTGTGGATTATAGAAATGGTACCGTTCACATTCGTTTGGAAGTTTTGGAAAAACCAGAAGGAAAAGAACCCACCAAATGGACCTTGTGCTATATCCCCAACAAAGGGCAAGGCAATGGATATGGATGCACCTCCACAGATTTGTTTTTGGATGAAGGCATCTATGAAAAAGATGTTCCCATGACCGATTTTTGGGAAAATGAATCCATTATTTGGTCAGAAGGCATTAAACAAATGGACTTGGTCATCAAAGATGACAGTGGGGGTCAAGGGCATGCCCATAAACGTGCCGACCATGAAAAATTCTTTCCCACCAAAGTTCGTATCACCATGGTTCAAGTGGCCAAGGGTGCCACCTATGATCCTTCCTTGTTACCTGATTTTCCAGCTGAAGGCCAGTAGGAAATCGACGTAGCTGAAGTATCTTTATCCCAATTTAAGCCGTTCAGGTAAATAGTGAATGAATCCGTATCGTATGAAAAAGGAAGGAGCTTCTGTTGTTATCAACCATCAAATCCTTGAGGGAAAACAAGACGACTATGAAGATTGGCTCAATGAAATAAGCCCGTTATGTCAAAATTATGAAGGCCACATGGACTGGCAGATCATTCGCCCCATTCCCAATGTAACGTTCACTTACACCGTAATTCTTCGCTTTGATACCATTGAAAACCTAAAGCGTTGGATGCATTCTGAAGACCGGAAAAAACTGATTGCAAAAGTGCGACCCCTTTTGGCCAAAGATGACGACTATGAAATTAATAGTGGATTGGATTTTTTGTTTGCTCCTAAAAATGAAACCTCAAAAGCGCCTGTAAAATGGAAACAATTTTTGGTGACCTGGTCGGCCATTTATCCGCTGGTTCTTTTTTCGCCGTTTGCCGTACTGCCCTTTTTGGATCTATTTCAATTGGCAGGAAACAAATACGTCGATACTTTTTTTATCACGGCGACCATTGTTTTTTTGATGGTTTATCTGATCATGCCGCATTATACCAAATTGATCAAAAAGTGGTTGTACAATTAACTTGACCATTTTCAACATTTTCAAAAAACTTTGCAAAAATTGGATCAAGACTTTTCTTTTGGCTTATACATTACAATGAGCTGAATTAAAATTGCCAAAAAAACCAAGATATAAATTTCAATTTGAGTGAATAGTTCTACAGTATCTACAGCGCGTTTACTGATTGACATTTGTCTACTTCCTTCACTAAGTTGAATTTTGGACAACTCATTGAGGTTGGTTTTTAAATCCTCAATATTCTGGACAACCTTGGAATCATTTCTGTAATCTGAATTTAAATACTGACTTTCGGAATCCAGTAATGACTTAATGTTTCTTTTTAGATCATTAAAAACGTTCTCCTCTTTTGAGGTTAATTTTGTTTCCTCAAACCTGGAAACTAAAGATTGAAAATCAGTGTTAGTTTTGGAGTTTTGGTTTTTAAAAAAAGTAGAATCTGATAGTTTTACGGCTAATTCCTTTTGTTGAACCACCTTTAGCATTTCAAAAATTAAATCATTTGCCACCAGTCTGTCTTCATAAATGGTAACCACTGAATCACGAACCCGAACAAAATTGTTCTTATCAATTAGATTTGTTGCAATGATTAGAACAAAAATCAACAGGATTCCAAGTATCCATTTTACTTTATTGTAGAATGCCATATTTTCACTTTTATTAAGAATTAAACCAATCGTAAGATACAAAAACGTAGTACAAAAATGCAGTTGATTCACTGGTAGCAAAGACTTGCTTTCGAAAATTGGCTAGAGTCCATATCAGCGTTTGTTTGCATGTTAATGTTCAAGCAAACAACCCCTCATCCCCTATTCTTTGCTTCAATCCATTTGGCCATATACTTGGTTGCGGCTTGGGTATGGTGCTGTAACATTCGCCCGACAAAATTTTGGGAGCGATGAGAATCCATGCACTGTACTGTAGAGTTAATTTTCTGTTGTAGGGATTGTTTCAGTATTTCTTTCCCATATAAACTGTTGATGAGCACTACCCCATTTTCTTGTGCTTTGTTCCATTTTATTGGATTTTGATACAAATCCAAGGCTGACGAGGCAAAAGAGGACCAATCATTGGCAATGGCACCACTCCATGGCAAATTTCCATGCATTCCTTCAGCACCAATAGAAGTTGTGACATTGGGAGTTGCGCAGCGCATGGCATCCAATAATTTTCCCTTGATTCCAGCTCCAAACTGTAAGGGAGCCAGAAGCACGCGAGCATTTTTGAGAACGGTTTCAATATCCTCTGCCCAACCCCTTATATAAAAACCTTCTTCGGGATTATGCATTTCTTCAACCTGCTGGGGTAAATAAGCGCCATACACATACAGATTGGCTTTAGGGAGTTGTTTGCGAATCAAGGGCCAAATTTCTGTTTTCAATATGCGGATTGAATCCACGTTTGGGGCATGCTTGCCATTTCCAATACAGACAAAATCCTTTCGCTCTTCAAAATTTGGCCATTTTGAAAAAGTTGAGTCATCCAACTCATCGAACAGCAATGGCAAATGGAAAAGCAAGGATTTACCAATCCCCAATTCATTTTGAAGAATTTCCATTTCGTAAGTAGAAACTAGCAACGAAATGTCTGACCGATATATACTGGCCACTTCCCGAAGCGTCAAGGGGTTGTTTTTCCAATCATCAAGTGTAAAAGGCTGGTTCTTTTTATGGGCCTCTTCCCTAGCCTTTCGTAAGGAATGCAGGTCTTCGGTATTCAATATCCGGAGGGCCTGTGGTGCAAACTCGGCTACGCGCCAACCGAATTGCTCCTCGATCATAAAACGGTCAAAGACCACTACATCGGGTTTCAGGGTTTTTATGAAATCATCAAAACTGGAATTGTTCAATGCGATCGGGACCGATTCAACACCTAAACCATTCAAATCAAAACTATAATCGGTTTTCACAGCAGTGGAACCAAACGTGATGTGATATCCAAAACTTTCAAAGGCTTCCAATAATTGAATCATACGGTGTCCCGCAGCCGTGGTACTGGGTTCGGGCCAGACATATCCGATGAAGAGGGCCTTTTTCATGGCTAAAGCATTTCGGCAAACTTCTTGGAAATACTGGAACGGAGTTTCCGTTCATAATCTTCCTCCAACCACTCTTTGTAGTTTTTGGTGTTGTTCATGATGCAATAGGAATATTGGCGCACCCGATAGGCAATTTCATCCTTGAGTTCTTTGGCCAAAATTCGGGCATCAAAGACATCTTCACTGTTTTCCACGCAGATTTTAGCGTGTTGTTCAATGCTTCGTTCCAGAACCTCTTTTGATTTTTTGCCTTCAGCAAATACTTTCTTGTACTCTGCTTTGATGTCGAAGGTAATATCGCTCGACTTACTAAACTTGGCCTTGAGTTCATCGGGCATTTCATAGACGAATTCGCGCTCAATTTCCTCATCATTTTTGATGTTCTCCAGATAAAAATCTGGGAAATGGAAGATTTCCTGCCAATCCACAGGAACATCCCAAGGCCCAAAGCGGGCAATGTTGTTCCCCATATCAATGACATTAAAGTCACTTTTATTGGGCAGCACCCGAGAACCCCTACCGATCATTTGAAAGTACAATGTAAGTGAACGTGTGGCCCTGTTCAGGATAATGGATTGTACGGTGGGCTCATCAAAGCCAGTGGTGAGGATACTTACCGAAGTAAGAATGGCATCGGGAGTTTCCGCAAACCAGTCCAAAATTTCACGCCGCTCCGTAGCGGTGTTCTTATTGTCTAAATGCCGAATGTTATAACCGGCCTTTTTGAACGTTTCGTAAACGTACAACGAGGTATTGATACCGTTGTTGAAAATCAAGGTTTTGGTCCCCTTGGCAATTTCCTCGTAGGCTGTTACCAGTTTGCCCAGCATACTATGGTTTCCGTAGAACTCATCCGATGACTTTACGGTGTAATCTCCATGAATCCCGAGTTTGAGGGTTTTTAGGCTCACATCGTAGTTGTAGAGATTGGCCTTGGCCAGAAACCCTTTTTCAATCAACGATTTAATGGACTCCCCAATGATCAAATGCTTGTAATTATCCTTCATGGGGAGTTTTATGTTGGAACTCAGCGGCGTTGCCGTTACCCCAAGAATGGTGGCTTTGTCAAAATATTTGAAGAGTTTTCGGAAGGAATTGTAATGGGCCTCATCAATAATGACCAAACCAATGTTGTTGATGGTTACTTTTTCTTCTTGCAACCTATTATTGAGGGTTTCCACCATGGCCACAAAGCACATGTATTCGTCCTGATCGTGCAGTTCCTTCACCTCACTGTTGATGACCTTATTGGCCACACCAAACCCATGGAGCATTTGTGAGGTTTGTTTGCTCAACTCAATCCTATGGGTGAGCACCATAACCTTTTTGCCCGTATTCTGAATATATTTTCGGGTTATTTCAGAAAAAACCACAGTTTTTCCACCACCCGTAGGAAGTTGGTACAAAATATTGGTCCCCTCGGGCAGATCATCAAGATGCTTGAAGATTTTCCGTAAATCTTCTTGCTGGTAATCGTATAATGTTTTTTTGCTTACTCCTTTTTTTACTTCCAAGAGAAAAATGGCTTATGTATTCCGAATTAACAAACCCTACAAAATTAGCAGTTTTTTGGGGTACGGTGGAACACTTGGGATGCATTTCTATTAAGATACTATCAACAATGGGTAAAATGTGCAGATTTCGACTTTTTGCCCTTTTGCGTATAACATTTTGATAACAATAACATTTGAGACTTGGAAAATAGGGTTTTATAATGTATAATGTAAGCTTATAACACGTACAAACCATATTATAAGAATGAGGCAGTTAAAAATCATCAAACAGGTCACCAACCGAGAATCCAAATCCCTTGACAAATACCTACAAGATATCAGTAAAATTGATTTGATTACTGCTCAGGAAGAAGTGGAGTTGGCCCAGCGCATCAGAGCTGGTGATCAAGTGGCCCTTGAAAAATTAACGAATGCCAATTTACGAT
>JAUIBH010000019.1 GCA_030427985.1 Bacteroidia bacterium
AGGCATTGGTCGGTATATTTGCAGCCATTGTTATGGGTGCAGTACTAAGTACGTTTAACAGTGTATTGAACAGTGCTGCCACTATTTTTTGTATCGATGTGTATAAACGACATGTCAACAAGCATATTAGCGACACCAATCTGGTCAAAATTGGAAAAACATCTTCGGCTATATTGGCAGTTTTTGCCATTTTGGCCGCTCCCATGGTCGGTAATGCCCCTGATGGGCTGTACCAATTACTGCAACAATTGAACGGAATTTTCTTTATTCCGATTGCATCCATAATTTTGGCGGGATTCTTTTTAAAATCCATATCTGCTACAGGAGCAAGGGTAGGAATGGTTTTTGGCCTTATATTTTATATACTGACAACCTTTGTTATGAAAGTGGACCTCCATTTTATTCATATTTGGGGAATTGAATTTGTATTGAATATTTTGGTCATGTACCTATTTTCATATTTCTATCCTATGTCAAAAAAATTCGAGATAAATGACCTTCATATACTCGAAATGAAACCATGGAAATACTCCAAGGTGTGGTCAATAGCCTTATGCCTGATTACATTGTTAATCTATATTTTATTGGGCATCAATTAAAATTTGGTTTTTCATATACCAATTTTTAAATCTCAAAGGAAAACATTAACGATTTTCAATATTGGACCAACATTGAAGAGTCAATGTCCTCATGAATGTACAATACATACTGGAATAAAAAATCATTATCGCCAATAATGTCCCATATACATATACTGTTGTGACAAAACCTGCTCGTTAACTATAGTAACTCGCACCAATAGGTTCGACAACTGACCCGAATATTTTCAGTAAAACACTGTAAACTAATGAATTAAGTTATTTTTCATTAAAAAATAACCGAAGAGGTGAACTTTTGGTCATTTAGATAAGCCTTCAAAATTGAAGTTAACATAATTTGATGGAAAGTCCACCCATAGTTCCAACGGTTTTTCTTTTAGGACAACCTTAGCATTCATTCCGGTGTAAACCTCTAATTTGATTTTTAATAAATGAAGTGCATTCCCCAAAAGTATCGAATATTTGGTTCTCTGGAATCAATGACGGAATCAAGTTGACCCGTTCCATCATATACTTAGGTTGCTCCAGGACATGTACAAAAAGTACGGTGACACCTTTATTTTTAAGGTCAATCAATACATCTTCAAGGGTATACAGCCCAGATTGGTCCAAATATTGCATCCTATCCATTCGGATTATCACCGTAGAGGCGGTTTTAGGTATTTGTTGGGCCAATTGTTGAAACTCACTGGTAAATCCAAAAAACAAAGGTCCTTTCAAATGTTTGATAAAAACCTTTCTTTTAAGATCCTCAGGAAAATCAACCTCATCCGCCCAGCCCTTTTCTTCCAACAAGGTCTTCACATCCGATCGCTTTGCCGATAGGTCCCCCATTTTTTTCATGAACATAAGGGAAGCGATTACCAGGCCAATACCAACGGCATACACCAAATTCCAAATGGAAGAAAGCACCATTACAACTAGCATTATTATAACTTCCGAGCTCACCTTTAATGGCCCGATTTTGGTGTCTCGCGGTAAAAAAGGTATGGCTTTTAGCCCTTTATAATCTATTACGCCAATACCCACTGTTACCAAGATACCGGCGAGCACCGCTGCGGGAATTTTGGATGCGACCGGGCCCAGGGCCAACAATACAACCAATAAAAGTATACCTGCGATCATTCCCGACAACCTCGTTTTTCCTCCGGCATTGATGTTTACAACGGTTCGGATAGTTGCCCCCGCCCCAGGGATACCCCCAAAAATGGCAGCAATACCATTTCCTATTCCCTGCCCCACCAATTCTTTATTTGGCCTATGTTGTGTCTTGGTCATATTATCGGCAACCACGGAAGTCAATAGCGAATCTATGGCTCCCAAAAGTGCCAAGGTCAAGGCCGTAAAAACATAGGGGGTAACAGAGGTCAATTTAAATTCACTGAAGATGTCCAAATGGGGAACGGGGAAACCGCTGGGTATTTGTTGGATGGGTCTATAATCCAGTCCAAGCCCATAGGCCACCCCTGAAACGACCAGCAATGCCACCAATGCACTGGGAATGGTAGTTGTAATTCGTTTAAAGCCATAGATGATTACAATGGTCACCAAGGCCAAGGCAAGTTCCAACCAATTTATTTGTTGTAGGGCCCTAGGCAACACCTTGATTGCACCAATGACCCCTGAAGCCTCTTTATTGGCCAAGGTTCGGGCCTCTTTCAGTATATTTTCCTCAGAGACCTCTCCCGCCCTACCCAAGGTTTCTTGAAAATCCTCAAGAACGAGTATTCCTTCGTTCGATTCTTCCTTGAGAATATTCTTAAGGATAACCTCTTCTGCCCGGGGCCTGAACTGATTTACAAATGCTGCATCTTCCTTTGGGTAGTAGCCTATTGAAGGCAGAATTTGGGTCACCAAGATAATTACCCCGATGGCCGTCATAAAACCTGAAACCACTGGATATGGAATATAGCGAATGTATTTTCCAAGCCCTGCAATGCCCAATATGATCTGTATCAGTCCCGCCAATAGAAACACTAATAATATGGCAGGCAATGCTTTCTCGAGATTACCATCGTTCATGGCCACGATACTTGCAACAACGACCATACTCACGGCGGTCATAGGTGCCGTGGGCCCCGATATCTGGGTATTGGTCCCTCCAAAAAGAGCTGCAAAAAAACTGATGAAGATGGCTCCGTATAGTCCGGCACTGGGGCCCATTCCAGAACTGACACCGAATGCCAAAGCCAAGGGAAGGGCAACAATTCCCGCCGTAAGCCCGCCAAATATATCTCCTCGTAAATTGGTAAAAAAATTCTTCATGTTGTTTGTTTGGTTTTTTAAATCAGAATCCGGCGCATTTTAACGCCCAGATAACCACAACCAGACATCATCGAGTTTTTGTACGAATGTACTTTCGATCATGGGGTGGGATAGCCAAGAAACGTCATTGATTCTTTAAGAAGGAAACATTGGTATTGGTGATAAGGTCGCCCCCTCCCTGTTTCACCTACAAAGGGTGAACACCGCATTTTTCATTACAATTCGATTCTTACTATTTATTCACTGGGTCACCTTTGATACCTTTCCAAAATTTTTGAAAACAGTATCGCTTTGATTTTTGTATAGGTTTTGATATGATCCATATAGCCATCCCTGTTTTTCTCATGGGTGTTGAGATAATAGGCATCGCATTCCGTTGTATCACACTCAATGGCATTTATCATTGTCCTTTCATACCTGTACAGGGTACCCAATCGAAGTTGGTTTTCCCGTTGGATGGCCAAAAGGCTTTGGTGCACTGAAGGGTTGCCCAACAACCTTTTTTCCAATGGAATCAAATATTGCAGCTCATTATTGATCAATTCCATGGTTTCGGTCCAATTGGAAATTTCCAGCTTGTCCTTTTTAACTATGATCTGGCTAATGGATTCATGAAAATAGGGCCTGTTCACCTGCTTCATAACACCATGTTTATATTTATGGGTTCATTCTCCTGTTCCACATTCTCAATGGTCAGTTTTTGGTTCCCTGAAGGGAAATCCCAATCGAGCGAATCCCCTTTGGCATAACCCATTACCGCGGCTCCCATGGGAGTCAGGATTGAAATATGGTTGTTCTTCACATCGCTCCGACTAGGGAGTACCAATTTGAACTTTTTATGCCATCCATTTTCGGAGACTATGGTAATCGTTGCGTTGAACCGTATGACATCATCCGGCATTTCCACTTCATCCAATATCCGTGCTGTTTCCATTTCACCCACGAGCTTTTTCACCGAGCTCCTAAGGGTATTGTCCTTATAGTATCCTGATAGGTTCATTAACCGCTTCAAAAGGACATATTCTTTTTTTTCAATTACCAAACTTCCGTATTTCATTATTTCTTGTTTTTATATTTTAATCTCCATCACCTTCAAATGGAACTGTAAATGGATTATTGGATTATGGAAAAATGCCCCTTTGAACATACGTTTCCTCAAGTCGCTCAATGGCAATGATAAAGGCGGCTGTGCGCATATCCACTTTTTTGGATCTCGCCTTATGGACTACCTTGCCAAAGGATTCCCTCATCTTTTTTTCCAATTTTTCCAATACTTCATCCAATTGCCATATTTCTCCGTTGCGATTTTGCAACCATTCAAAATAACTTCCGATCACACCTCCGGAATTACAGAGGATATCAGGAATAATATCGACCCCCCTTTTCAAAAGGATTTCCTCGGCCTTTACATCTGTTGGGCCATTGGCTCCCTCAGCGATCAAACGGGCCTTTATCTTCGGGGCATTTTCAACAGTGATTTGATTTCCCAGTGCCGCAGGGATACAGATATCACAGTCGAGACCAAAAAAATCGGTATTGTCCATAGCATTTGCACCGCTATAACCTAGGATACTCCCCTTATTGGCCTGTACATATTCAAATAATTTTTCAGTGGAGATGCCATCCTCGTTATATATGCTTCCATAGGCATCCTGTATCGCTGTGAGTATCGCCCCCTCCTTTTCCAAAAAGTGTGCGGCCCAATAGCCCACATTGCCAAAACCTTGTACAATGAACCTTTTATTTTTCAAATCGACCTTTTTGTTTTCTGCCCAAAATTTAATGGTCAGGAACACCCCGTAACCGGTCGCCCTGTCCCTGCCTTCGGAGCCTCCTGCCCCTATGGGTTTTCCAGTGACCACATGTAGGTTCTTTGAACGTTCATTGGGAGATTTGGTGGACATATACGTGTCCAAGATCCAAGCCATGGTCTGGGCGTTGGTATTCACGTCCGGAGCCGGAATATCCAATTCTGGGCCTATATTGTCCCCAAGGGCATAGGTGAACCGTCTGGTGATTCGTTGCAATTCGTCCTGTGAATACTTTGTCGGATCCAATTGGATACCCCCTTTGGCCCCCCCGTAGGGCAATCCTGCCAATGAGGTCTTCCAGGTCATCCACATGGCCAGTGCACGCGCAGCATCAATGTCCACTGTAGGATGGTAACGAAGTCCTCCCTTATAGGGGCCCAGGGCATTGTTGTGCTGAACCCGATACCCCGTAAATATTTCCACTTCACCATTATCCATACGGACCGGGAAATGGACGATAAACTCGTTGTTCGTCACTTCAAGGATCTTACGGATGTTCTTGTTCAGTTCAATAATGTCCGCTGCATTGTTGAACTGTCTCATGACATTGTCCAACATACCTTGTTTCAACTGCTTTTTTTCAGATGTTATCGTTGTATTCATTTAATAAAGTTTTGTTTGCACTATGTGCCCTTAATTATTAATCATTTCATTGGTGACCATTATGGCCGGTCCATCGCCTTCATCAAACCGATGGATATATTCATTGCATAATTGGATATTGTTCCTATCCGTACTTAAGGAACAATAGGCCACATGCCTGCATGTTGAGCATAGGCTCCGTACTAATTCTTGCATAGATTGTTTAAATTTTAATAATTGGGATTAGGGTATTAATTCCAATGCACTGGTTTTAGCACCTTTACAGGATAAAATGCCAATACCAAAATTGATATTCCGATGATGACCAGAAATACCACTTCCAAGTTTGACAACGTCCTATTGATCCCCAAGGTTTTTTCCGATAGCTGGGTCAGCATGTTACTTTGCTCCAATTGGATTTCCTCAAGACCGTCCAAGGTTTGTTTTATTTGGGCCAATTGTGGCAATACCTTTGCTTCGGTCAACTGTTGTCCCTCTGTTGATACAAAGCCAGTTCCACTGCGTGCTAAACCCGAAAATTGACGATCCAATCGCTCCAATAGTCTAGCTTCATCCCGTGTCAACTTGGTTTTGGAGAAATCAAGCAACAGGGTTTTGATTTTTTCGGACCTTTCATTACCCTGTACATGCTCACCTTTCAAGAGTGCCACTTCCATCTCATGGGCCATATCCTGTAATTGATAGATATAATCCTGCACCACTATGCGATCATCATAAATGGACTTGACCGATTCTTGTATTGTGGAAAAATATTTCCGATCCAAAAGATTGGACCCCAACACCAATAAAAAAGCGGTGATCAATACGAGGCCGACCAATATTCGTTGTTTTATTGAAAATTTTCCTTCCATCTTATCATCTTATTTGGTTTACTACAAATTCCATGTTTTATATCCCATTGGTGATTTCCTGTATCACCATGATCATATTCAAGTAGAAATTTCTCCTTGAACCTCAGGACTCTTGTTCCTTTGCCATCAGTGAATCTGAATCCCATTTGAACAATTTGCGAAATTCCTTTTCGGTTATATCCAGAATTGTTTTCTTTCCAGTTTGTTCCACTCTTATCAACTTCAACAACATGGCATTGCCAGGTAACCCATAAAGAAAGGTATCACCTTGTGAGAGCCCAATGAGCGAAGCACCCAGACTACTGACAACAGAAATCTTATTTTCTTTGGCATTGATTTCCCCAGGAGCCACCAATTGGAATGTTTCTTGCCAACCGGATGAGTATTGAACGATAACATTGGAATACAGCCTGACAACATCGGATGGTATTTGGTCAACATCCACTACAATGGCATTGTCCAAGTTCCTGTCCAAGATTTCCAAGATATTCATATGGGAATAGTCTTCTAGGGCGAGGTTCAGTTCCATAAACTTTCTTGTCATCAGAAAGTCATGTTTTTCCAAAACAAGGTTACCGTATTTCATAGGCTTTTCTATACCACCAACCATCACCGGTCAGCATTCAAAATCTTTGGATACCTATGGGCAAAGTCCGTGCCTTTCAAATGACAAAAATGCAACTAGGTTACAACTATTTGATTGTCAGTATTTAACGTTGTTTTAAAAATTTTAGAGAAAGAAATGAAGTGGGGAAATTATCCCCGGTTGGTAATTTTATAACCAGTTCAATCCAGCTTATCACGCAAGGTTTTGCGATCTATCTGTAGTATTTCGGCGGCCTTGGTCTTATTGCCCTTTGTGTGCAAAAGTACCTTTTTGATATATTCCTTTTCCATTTCCCTAAGGGGCACAAGGCCTTTTTGGGGAAAATCAATTTGGTATTTCAAGAACTCGGGAATATCTTCAACCCCTATGGGGCCATCCGACATGATTACCATGCGCTGGACTATATTTTCAAGTTCCCTTATGTTACCCGGCCAAGGGTATCGTTCCAAAATCTCCAAGGCTACAGAACTTATTCTTGGTAAGCGGTCTTTATATTCAACACCATATTTTCTCAGAAACTTTTCCACCAGCAAAGGAATATCGGTTTTTCTTTCCCGAAGTGGCGGCACATTGATTTCCACAACCGTAAGTCTATAATATAGGTCTTCCCTAAAGTTCTTGTTCTTGATCTCCTCCAAAAGATTCACATTGGTGGCCGCAACGATGCGGATTTCAACTTTTTCCAGTTTTCGGGATCCCACCCTGGTAATTTCCTTTTCTTGAAGTGCACGCAACAGCTTGGTCTGTACTGCCAAACCAGCTGCTCCTATTTCATCCAAAAAAAGGGTTCCTCCTTCGGCAGCCTGAAAGAATCCACCGCGGTTCTCATTGGCCCCTGTGAAGGCACCTTTCATATATCCGAAGAGTTCTGCCTCTTGGAGGCTTTCGGGGATGGCTCCACAGTTTACTGCAATGAAAGGTCCTTTGGAAAACTTACCCGAATAATGGATGGCCCGTGCCACGAGTTCCTTCCCTGTTCCACTCTCGCCTGTAATCAATACAGTGGCTCTATTGTCCCTTACCCGATCTATGATATTGAGAATGTCTTGGAAGGCACTCGAACTACCAACCATTCCTTCAAACTTGATATCACTTTTAGTAGATGAGGACTGCTTTTCCTTATTGTTAAATGCCTTGTCAATGGATTTCTTAAGTTCCACTTTGGTAAACGGCTTGGTCAAGTAATCAATTGCACCCGTTTTGATGACTTCCAAGGCCCCATCCACCGAAGGATACCCCGTGACTACCAATTTAGGCATTAGGGGGTAATGTTCGTTTGCATATTTTAATAACTGTAGGCCATCCACTTCGGGCATTTGGATATCAGTGATCAGAAGATCAACGGTGCTGTCCCGCAAAATGTATAGGGCTTCCTTTACCGAGATTGCCTTATAGACGTGGTAGTCAAGACTTTTCAATTGTCTGGAAAGAAGTTCCAAGATATGGATGTCGTCATCGACAACTAGGATGTTCTCTTTATGTAGTGCCATATCTAAACTTTGGGAAACTCGAGGATAAAGATAGTGCCTTTGGGAGTATTGGGCCGATGCGAGATCGTTCCTTTATAACTATGTACTATACCATGTACTACACTCAGGCCCAGGCCAGTGCCCTCACCTGTTGGCTTTGATGTATAAAATGGTTCGAAAATTTTATCAGCATGTTCAGCTGCAATACCAAGTCCTTCATCCTTAATTCGGATAATGGTCTTGCCCTTGGATTCATCAAGTTCAATATATATAGCTCCCTTTGTAGTAGAGTAATAGGCTGCGTTCATGATTAGATTGAACAGCACTTGGGTCAGTTGAACGGTATTGGCCCTCATTTGGATATGTCGCTGACCAAAAGATTTGATAACATTGAGCTGTTTGGCCTTAAGGGACGGGGTCAACAAGCGTAAAACATTTTCCACAACTGCGTTCAGTTCAATCTGTTCCATCTCTTGGGGCATCTCACAAGTAAAGAACATCAGCTTTTTAACAATCTCACGACTGAAAATGGCGTTATCGATAATTTTTTGGAGATCTCTCTTCGTGGCTTCACCTCCAGTATTTTCCATGAGCAACTCGGCAAAACCTAAAATATTGGCCAAAGGGGTATTAAGTTCATGTGCAATCCCTGCAGTAATCTCGCCCATAATGTGAAATCGATCGGCCCGCTCCATTTGCCTTTTGGTTTCCTCTTCCGAATCACGGATATACTTTCGCTCCATAAGGTTACCAAGGGCCAAACTGACATTTTTGAGGAGGTTTTTTTCTTCAACCAAAAAATCAGATACTTTATATTCATTGGAAGGGTAACCTACGGTTATTTGTCCCTCAACCTCGTTGAATATCTTGACATCACAAGAAAGGGATACCATATCATTCCGATAGTGCTCGGTATGGATCTGTGTATCCCCGATCAATATCTGGATTTCTGCTACTTCGGTAAACTGCCACCCTCGTTTTAAGCAATGGGCAATAGCTTCAAGAGAGGTCTCAAGTTCATTATAATTTGAATTTACAATAATCGAGGTAACCTCGTAAAGACAGGTCAATTCTTTGACACGTTCTTTTAACTTTTGTTCAGTATCTATCATAAGTCTTTATACCATTTTCTACACTGAATAGGATATTTCCGCTTCCTGATAACTGGAATACCAATGCCAAAGGAACCCTTTAAAAATGATTGCTTTTATTTGTATCTCTCTTTTCTGATACTCCATCTAACGAAGGTAGTTAAAAAAGAGTATTTTATCTTCTTTATGACCATCATGATATCTAGCGCTTTTGGATTGAGTTGACACGCATAACTTATTATACTAAGACGACAAAGAAACCAAATGTAAACAAGGGCAAGCTCCATTATATTGTAACCTAAAGTGTATATTTGAAACTTATTGGTAATCCCCATTGGGAAAAATAATAAGGGACATTTTTATCCGAAATATAATAAATGTTATCTTTGTAACGAATAAATATAGCAATGATGTTTTCAAAAGCCTGTGAGTATGGTATTCGCGCTGCGGTATATGTTGCGCTGCAATCCTTAGATGGAAGACGTGTCAGTGTCAATGAAATTGCCGAAGAAATTGATTCCCCAATCGCTTTCACGGCCAAGATACTACAACAGCTCTCGAGGAGCAAGGTCATCCATTCCGTCAAGGGGCCCACAGGTGGCTTTGAGTTGGACCGAACCGAGATGGACACCGTAAAATTAAGTATGATAGTCCATGCCATCGATGGGGATGATATCTATATCGGCTGTGGCCTTGGACTCAAGGAGTGCAACGCAAACCAGCCCTGTCCTCTCCATGACAAGTTTGTCGACATCAGGACCGATCTAAAAAATATGTTGGAGAATACCAGTTTGTACGAACTGGCAACGGGACTGGAAGTTGGATTGACCTATTTGAAGCGTTAAAAAATTTAAACAAATAAAGGACATTTTTATCCTATTTATTAAAATAACATTTAATTCCAATATCATGAACGATACCATCGAAAAAACAGTGGGCCAGATGGTGGCCGAGGATTACCGTACCGCCCAGGTCTTTAAAAACCACAAGATCGATTTTTGCTGCAAAGGCAATAGGACCTTACAGGAAGTTGCCGACAAAAATGGTCTGGACAAGGAAGTGTTATTGCAAGAACTGGATGAAGTCCAGAGCAACAATCGAACGGATCAGCCCGATTTCAATACATGGCCTTTAGACCTTTTGATCGATTATATCGAAAAAAAGCACCATCGGTACGTAGAGGAACGTATCCCGATATTAAAGCAATATCTTAACAAGCTATGTCACGTACATGGCAACAAACACCCTGAACTGTTTGGTATTTTTGAACATTTTACCGGTTCTGCCGGCGAACTGTCCATGCACATGAAGAAGGAAGAACTGGTCCTGTTCCCCTGGATCCGCAAAATGGTGGCGGGAACGGCAGATGGAAAGACCTTGGGACCACCACAATTTGGTACAGTCCATAACCCTATTCAAATGATGATGGAGGAGCATGACAATGAAGGGGAACGCTTCCGAAAAATCGCCGCCCTGAGTGGTGATTACACCCCCCCTGCCGATGCCTGTAATACGTATAGGGTTACCTTTTCCCTTCTTCAGGAATTTGAGGAAGACCTTCATCGACATATCCATTTGGAGAACAATATCCTGTTCCCAAAAGCAGAAATATTGGAAAAAAAAGTGCTTAGCAACTAAAGCCCTTATGGCTGGAACACCCATCAAACGTCACAAGGCCCTCCAGGGAGTAAGCCGTGAACACCATCACGGCCTGCTCCTATGTTGGAAGATTCGAACGGGACTTTCAAAAAAGGTAGCACCGGAACGTATAAAGACCTACGTGGATTGGTTCTTTAAGACTCATTTAATCCCGCATTTTGAACTGGAGGAAAATTACATCTTTCCAATCCTGGGCATGGGCAACCCAAAAATTAAAAAAGCGTTAAGGGAACATCGTAGGTTGCTCAGGCTATTTACATCCAATATTGACTTGATTAGAAGTCTTGTACAGATCGAAGAGGAATTGGAGCAGCATATACGATATGAGGAACGCCAACTCTTCAATGAAATTCAAAAAGTTGCCAGTGAAGTACAGTTGGATTTAATACGAGAACACCATAACCATGAAAAATTCAAAGACAATACAGATGATCCATTTTGGAACTAAAACCAATTCTAATGTACTTAACAACGTCCATAAATGTCTGATTTTTGGAATTGAATAATGGCATGTTTTCCAGCATTGGTCAGCATGATTGTGGTTTAGGGCCGCGCTACAAAAGTAATTAAAAGATAGTTTGTTGATTAGTTGTTCAGGCACGATACCTGATTACCGATAGAAACCGGCAATCTTGGTCAAAAGCTGGTTCAATTCTTCTTTATTATATACCTGGTCTCCTTTGACCACCATAAATATATCCTTGGTCGCACCTATGGACTGGACAGGGTTGCCATTGAGCAATAACAAATCAGCCACCTTTCCCTCCTCAACACTGCCATATTGCTCTAAAAGTCCAAAAAATTTTGGCCCGTTGACCACGGAAGACCTTAGGGCCTCGAGTGGAGTGAGCCCACCATCCACAAAAATCTGGAGTTCCTGGTGCAATGCAAATCCTGGGTAAATAAAGGAATTCAAAAAACCAGCATCGGTTCCGGCAATGATATCCATACCTGACTCCTGTATGAGTGGCAATAGGCCAACCATTTCACTGTATCTTTCCTTTCGGTCATGTATTTCTTCTTCCGAAGCGCTATTGGCACGACCAACACGCCAATCATAGGTCTTTATAAAATTGGGAGCCAAGTATTGCAGTTCAAGATCGTCCATATGGTCATCCTCATCCAAAAAAGCCATAATCTGCCCCCCTATCAGAGTCGGCACTATCGCAGTACCATTTTCGGCCAATTTTCTATACTTGATCAAAGCTATTTCCTTATCAAAGGAATCCTCCAATAGCCTTTGGGCATTTTGTTTATCCAATTTTCCTAATTTATATTGGGCCAAGATCGTTTCTTCATTTGCCGAACCTGCCTTTAGCATATAGCTCATGTGCTCCACGGTCCGCTGACCTGCTTCACTGGCTTGATGGATGGTCAATTCAAATGGGATATGGCCAGAAGTCATATACCCTCGTTGCGTGGCCATTTTGATACTTTTCAAAAAAAGTTCAGGTACGAGGGCATTATCTGTGACCTTGACAAAGTCCACCTGCAGTCGATCAAGGGAATCAAGGGCATGGTTCAATTCTAACTCTGTTGATATTTCAAGATCACCGGGCCAAATGGAATTTTTACCTTCCAATTTAGGACCTGAAGTAAAAATATTCGGCCCCAACATAGTTCCCGAGGCTATCTGTTTTTTCCATGAAAGTACACTGGGACTGATATCGGCTGCACAGTCCCTAACGGTGGTCACACCGTTGGCAATATACAATGGCAACAAGTTTTTATTTGCTGTGATCAGGGTATCACCTCCACCAAAGTGGACATGCATATCTCAAAGCCCAGGAATGATAAATTTATTGGAAGCTTCAACCGTCTTAGCACCGGTCCATCCTTTAATGCCATCATGAGGAGCGATGCGCGCAATCCGACCTTCAACAATTCCAATATCCTGATCATTGATGATTTGACCGTTTCTAGTATCCACCACATTTACGTTCTGGATCAAAATGTCAAATTTGTCCCTTTCCGACAAATGGTTTCTGCATCCTATAGCAAAAAGGGCAACTAACCATAAAATATTTATTTTTTTCATTTGAGTTGTATTGGGGGGTCACTATGGTATGTGGGGACACATCACTATATGGGACCATTCGGTCGTGAACGGTCTTTTTGTATTCCACGGACAAAGGTATAGTTCTTTTATCAATTTTTTAATGGGCCACTTTGGACTTTTAACCTGTAACCATTCTCTTGATACACATTACTTCTGGTGGGCAACATCTTTTCCTTAGGTTCCCATGGGATGATCCTTTACTTGTTACAGGGTTTGAGATCAGTGGGCTTGGTTTGACTTCAAAGCAGGAAGACTGTATCACTGGTTTACAAACCTATTCCATTTTCTAGATCGATGTCGTAAAATATCCTATCCAATTGGATATCGTGTGGTTCTCGGGGCAACTGGTTCATTTTTTGAAAAGGATAAAACATTCCAATCTTAAAGGATGTGGTCAACTCGGCCAAAAAAGTGTCATAGTACCCTGCGCCATACCCCAGCCTATAACGCTCATCATCACAGGCCAACCCGGGCACCACAACCATATCATAAGTTCCTTCAAAAGTTCTTTCACCCATTGGATGTACGGTACCAAAAACTCCAGGTTCCAAATCCTCCAGGGAAGCAAGGATCAAGTTTTTAAATTCCCTATTGGGCATGGTCTGAGGGCAAATCACCGTCTTGTGATGGGCCAGACACTGTTCGATAAATGGAAAAATATCAATTTCGGAACCCATGGGCAGATAGGTGTGGACAGTTTGGCATCCCCCCAGTTCCATAATTTGCCATAAGGTCTTACAGGCATATCGATCATAGAGGGTCTTGGTGGCCATGGACATAAGGTCGCGCTGTTGCAACATCCGTTTCCTAATTTCCTTTTTTTGTATTTTGATAGGGGTATTCATACCAGCAATATTTCAGACAAAAATATCCGTTATTTTTCAATTCTCCCTATCTTTACTCCAATTTCAAGTTCTGACCCAATAAAGATCCAGAAAGGGTAAGTGGAACTTGGTGTATGGTCATTGTATTGTAAAAGATGGAACAGAAAAAGGAATTCGTAACCCTGGAGGAAGTCTGGCAATTGGTGGATATTTTCAATGGAGTGATCCAAGACCATTGGCCAGCCTATTTGGAAAAATGCACCGTTTTTGGCAAACAGTGTCATTGGGAGAACACACCTATTACGGCAGTCCCCTAACCCATATATTAAACTACCGATCCAAGGAACACATTTTGACCGATGGAAGCAGCTCTTTATGGAAACGGTTGATGAGAACTTAATTGTCGAAAAAGCTGCTGAGGCCAAGTTTCGGGCGGAAAAGATGGCGGAAATGTTCCAATTGAAGATTGCGTATTTTCGGCATATTGAATAATAAGGACTTATGAAGGTCAAACTTTCAGAAATTTTCGGGAATACCACCAACCGATCTATGTACTCAAGGGACGAACTCCTGTCCTTGGATGTAAAAATGGAATTTATAAAACGTTTGGGCCAGTTTTATGACATCCCTTATATGTCGGATGGCAACAATGAACATAACCTATGCTTTGCCAACAGTCGCGCTGTTCGTTTTGAATATAAATCGGCCTTTTCAAAAAAGGATATCATCACCTATCTCCTCTCCACCTTAAAACAGGACACATTCCATTTGGGAACTGATGAAGTGATTTTTTCAAAATCGGTATGATCCATATCGACATATCTTCATTTTTGTAACCCAGACCGCACATTTTAATCCAATTGGTAACCAACATACCATTTGTACTATGAACGGTTTCATTTTTCCCTATACCACAAGACTTGTAAAAAAAGAAAAAGTCAACCACAATGTCGTCCGCTTTTCAATCCAAAGACCCTTTGGGTTCAATTTTGTTCCAGGCCAGGCCGTGGAACTGAGTATCGACCAGCCCGGTTGTGAATTGGAAGTGGCTCCTTTTACGATTATAAGTACCGTAGATGACCCATATCTGGAGTTCATTATTAAGATACGGCCAAACAGGGACAGTCTGACCTATCGTTTGTCTTCGTTAAAGCCAGGCGCGGTGATCCAACTAAGTCGACCCTGGGATACTTTTGAATATAGGGGTCACGGACATTTTATTGCCGCCGGTACGGGTATTGTTCCCTTTATGCCCATCCTGGACTATATTCAAAGGTTTGGTCCAGAGTTCATGGAAAGCCATTTATTGGTCTATGCCCTTAAAAGCAAAGAGGATGTCCTGTTCGAAAAAAAATTAAGAAGGATGTTGGGCAACAATTTCATTACAAGATTGAGCAGCCCAACGGCAAGCGAAAAATTTTCAGGGCGTATTGATTTTGGGTTCCTCAAATCGATTGTCCAAAAAAAAGATCAATATTTTTATATCTGCGGGCCCAAGTCCTTCGAATTTGATATGATGACCCACTTGATGAAAATAGGTGTTGATCAAAAACGGATCCAGACGGGTTATACGTTTGAACAGAGCAAACCCTTAAATTCTTAACGAACCATGGCATTACAAACAAACCCAGATTTCTTGAACAAACCCAACGTCCTTTTGGAGGAGAATGGGGAACAGCGCAGGAAAATGGAAAAAATCGTATTGGAGTTTGGTGAACGTTTTATTGAAAATTTGGCATTCACCAAAGCTTTTAATGCAAATTCCGAATCCCCCAAAAATCTCGAATTGGAATTTGGAATCAGGGAAGATACCTCGAGCCTTGGTGAGCTACTGGCTTTTTTTGACCAAGCGGTATTGGGCCCTGCATTGCCCTTGATGACCGTGGCCTCCGGACACAGTCTTCGGGCTACTTTCATGGACATCCCTGAATGCACCCCGAAGCGCCGAGTCTCGTAGCTACAGGCCGCAACTACCCCCCTGTCCCCCATTCCACCGACCAAGAGGGGCCGCTTCATCAGACGGCTGTCCAGCAGCCGCTCACAGGAGACGAAGAAGGTATCCAGATCGAGATGGAGAATGGTGGGTTTCATACAAATATTGGATTTATTCCTATTATTTGGAAAATATCCAAATGTACGGAAAGGGTTGACCCATTTCAAAACTTTAACAATTTTGACTATCTTAATACGGCTTAATTCAACCTCAACATGTGCTACTCTACCAGACAGACCCGGGAACGGAAAGAACTGGAAAAACTGCTTTCCGTAAAGGCCATGTACGGTGATATCCACACCGATCTGGAACTCATTTATTTCCATGCCAACGGCTGGGGCCATCCCGTGATGTGGACCTTGGGCCAAGAAGAGCCCAACAACATGCTCCCGGCGATGTGGGGCATCATGCCTCCCAAGGAAAAGCAGGAAAATTATACGGAGTATTTCAAGAACCCGAAGACCTTTGGGGGACTGAACGCCAAATCCGAAAAGCTCTTTGACCACTTTGTGTACCGTTACTGCTGGGAAAACCAGCGGTGCATCATTCCCGTGGACGGTTTCTTCGAACCACACAACACCAAGGTAAAGGCAAAGGGCAAGGATTTCAAGGTTCCCTTTTACTTCCATAGAAAGAACAGGGACCCCATATACCTAGCAGGTATCTACACCAACACGGCTGATGGGCGCAGGACCTTTGCCGTACTCACCAAGGAAGCCACCCCCATGTTCGCCGAGATTCACAATGAGAAGAAACGGCGTCCCGTGATCATCGACGACGAAAATTTAGATGCTTGGTTACATAACGGCAACAATGAATCGGACGTTCAAGATCTCATCGATGACGACCTCTGGGAAGGGAATCTGAAAGCCTATCCCGTCACCAAGGACCTCTATAGTAGAAGTGTGGATTCCAACTACACGGAAATCATTGATAAAGTGGACTACGAAGAGGTGTCGATTTCCTATGGATAATCATTAAAAAAAGGCTTCTTATATTAACGACCCCTTAAAATTTGTTGGGCGGACAATCGGATTTGCGGCCTTTCCAAGGCAAAGCCCCAAGAAGGGTTTGCAAAGGAAGGTCGCATCAAAATCCGTTTGGATGCCTTCCTTATTGGTTTTGAGCCAAATCAAAGGTCACTTTCACCATCAAGGGGTGCATGAAGAAATCAATCCATAAAATGGCAAATCAAAATAATGCAATGCTTACATAGATAATAACGGTAAAACTCGAGATCAGGATAAACAGTCCAAGGCCCTTGATAGGTTTTTTGTGTACTTCAAAAATATGAATGGAACGGGTAGGCATGAAAGCTAAATGACTTCACATATTTATAAATTATCGAACACAATATTGGAGAGGACAAAACTGATCCTGCATGGCCCGAATCAACAATTTTAATGGTCGTGATCAATTTCACTTCCCAATAAGGTCATTTCACCTATCTTTTTGGATGTTTCACTTTAAATTACTGATTTAAAGAATGTTACATTTTTACCTTTGCCAACGAAATCAGAAATAATAAAACAAAAAATAAAATCATGAAAACAACAGCATTTCTAAGTTTGGTACTCTTGTCCACGACGTTAATGGCACATGAAGGTAACTCCGAATGCAACAAGGGATGCACCACCCTATCGATACAGGATATAATATTCATCGAACCAGAAGAGGAAATCCATCTTGGTTTTGACACTGCGCTGTACCTGCCCGAAGGTTTTGACCCCTATGCGGGTATGGGGACCGTTGTGGACAGGATTCCATTTATCGAAGAAGAAGTGGAAATCCATCTTGGCTTTGATACTGCCCCCTATTTGCCTGAGGGGTTTAATCCCTACGAAGGTATGGTGTTCGATATCAACGAAATAGAGGTAGTGGAAATGGAGGAAAACATAGAGTTGGATTTTGATATCCAAAAGTATCTCCCTAAAGGTTTCAATGCACTTGCCAAATAAGGGTGCAAAAATGGGCCAATCCCTCCAAGGCCTTCAATCTACATTGAAGGCTTTTTTATCTATGGGGACAAGAACCGGAGACCCTTCAAGTTAAAATTACCGTAAATTTGAATCGTTCCGAACAACAATGATTTCCATGGCCTTAAAACATGTCAAACAAGCCACCATAATCAAGATAGCCTTGCTGCTTGCGATATTGGCATCCCTCCCCAAGACCATCTTCCTATACGACATGATCAGTCAGGGCAATCTTGACTTTTCAGGGCTACAGATCAAAGACCTGCCCTACCGCCTTGTTTTTATCTTCCTGTTCTCCTGGGCCATATTGGAATTGAACGCCAACATCAGCTATGCCAGGTTCAAGTGGTCGACACCGGTGCGGATAAGTGTCCTGTTCTTAGCAAATATTGCCATCTTTTTGATGGCCCTTACCTTGTTCAAGAATCTATATCCAATTCTACTGGACACAGAAATGACAACTAGGGATAAAGGCTTTTCGAACTTTACCTTTGGCAATTTGTTGATCGCATTGTTCTTTATCGGAAGGATCCTACGCCTACAGGCCGACAAGCAAGAAAGTAGGATCGAGAACGAACATCTTAAACAACAGAGCCTCCAGAACGAACTAATGGCCTTGAAAAACCAAATCGATCCGCACTTTTTGTTCAATTCCCTCAATTCATTGACCTCACTCATCCGTGATAACGAAAAGGCCACACAATTCGTTCGGAAGCTATCCTTTATGTACCGTTATATTTTAAAGAGCGGTGAAAGCGATCTTGTCAGTTTAAGGGAAGAATTAAAATTTCTGGAAAGCTATACCTATCTGATCCGCACAAGGTACCGTGACCGTTTCAGCATCGATATACAAATAGAGGATGTATTTCTACAAGAGGAAATCCCACCATTGGCCTTGCAATTGTTGGTCGAAAATGCCGTAAAGCACAACGAGATCTCGGAAACAAATCCTTTGGAAGTGAAAATTTATTCAAGGGAAGGCTCGATATTCGTCGACAACATCATGAGACCGCGCACCACTATTGGCGAAGGCACCAAACATGGACTCTTGAACCTCAAGAAAAGGTACATTCTTGTCTGCCACAAAGAAATCACGGTACGCACCGAAAATAATATCTTTAGTGTGGAACTCCCTGTAAAAACAGCAGCATGAAGGTAGTAATCGTAGAAGATGAATTGGCAGCAAGTGATAATCTTGCCTATCTGCTACACGCCATAGATGATGATATTGAAATTCTTACAGTACTTGATTCGGTAAAATCTTCGGTGGAATATTTTTCAAAGCCCCATGAGGTGGAATTGATCTTTATGGACATCCATCTTGCCGATGGTGTCTCGTTCGAAATTTTTGATAAGGTAACCCTAAATGTTCCGGTGATTTTCACAACTGCCTATAACAAATACGCCTTAAAAGCATTCAAGTTCAACAGTATCGATTATTTGTTAAAACCCATAGACAAGGATGAATTATCGGACGCACTGGAACAGTTCAAGGTGCAGAACAAACAGAAAGGGATTACCGACCACCAAATAAAAGACCTGATTGATTTGGTCGGTAGGAAGGCCAAGACATATCGATCTACTTTTTTGGTGCACAATCGTGACGAAATGATTCCCCTAAAAACCGAAAAAATTGCTTATTTCAGAATTGACACGGGAATTGTAAAAGGGATTACTTTCGATAATAAATCGTACAGTATGGACAATAACCTGGAAGACATCGAGGAGGAATTGGACCCCGAGCTCTTTTATAGGGCCAGCAGGCAGTTCATCATAAACCGTGAGGCCATTGTGAACATCAAACAATACTTCAACGGCAAACTCATCGTTGTGGTGAATCCTGCTTGTGATAAGCGGATTGTAGTAAGCAAGGCCAAGGCAATCGGATTTAAAACATGGGTGGGTTCTTGATTCACCGCTCCCTCCCAAAGGTCGCCTGTCCTTTTGGACCATGCCCATACTTCGCCTACCTATCAGGTATTCGCATGCCCTCTGGGGTCATTCAAACAATCGAAAAGAAAAACACCATAGAATTTAAAAAATAACAAATGGCTCCCGAACCCATTTGCGCAATCGGATCACAAGTACCCAAAACAACCATTTTAGGTGAAGACGCGTAGTGTCCAAAAAAGAAGATTCCCTTGATAAAAAAAGGAGGGACCTGTTTCCAGATCCCTTCATTTATACAAATCAATCCTTCAATACCTCGGCCTGCTGTTCCAGAACCAAGATCCTTTCCTTGATCCGTGCTTCACGCTCTTGACGTTTTCCGGCATAAGTGTCCTCAATGACTGCGATCTTGTCCCTGTAAAAGGATTGCATCGCCATGTAGAAGGATTGGTTGGTCAGGTCATTGGTGTGGTTGCTTTCCCCAAGGTGTACCTGTCGGGTCAACAGGAACCGTAGTAGTTTGTGTAACATCTCTTTCTTGAAGTTTTGTTTGAACTGGGCCACAAGTTCCTCTCTGGATAGCTGGGAATCATCCCCAAAAAAATCCTCAAAATGTTCCCGTTGGCCATAGTATCCGATATTGTTTTCGAACAAGGAGATGGAGATGGCCACCATTTCATCAATCGACAATGCCTTCTTTTGGTCAATATAATCGGTCTCCCGAATCATCTCAACCACATCTTTGAACTGGTTGTTGTTCTCAATCTCCTTTTTCCGCAGTTCCCTCGTATTGATCTTGATGATCTGTTCCGCGGGAGTACATTCCGACATCTTTCTTTTCTCCAATGACTTGACATCTGAACCTCTATCATCGGATTCCTCTCTGATTTTTACATAAATGGCTTGGGTCAAATAGGAATCCGGTTCCAGTAAAATACCCTTTCCAAACCCATGATCCATGGCATTGTCCCATTTCTCCTTTTCCTCAGTATAGGATTCCAAGGCCTCGTCCAGGAACTTGGTCAATTCTTCCTCTGTGTATTCATAGTGCCGGTACTCCTCTTTAATGCTTTCCATGGTAGGGGCAACAGGCTCCTTTAAAATGTCCAGTTCATTGGTCAAATGCACCTCAAGACCCTCTTTTTCCATTTGGGCCATGACCCATTGATTGCGCTCCTCGTCCACCCAATATTTGCTAATGTTGGGCACCAGTTTCAATCCTTCCTTTTTCACTCTTTTCAAGAGTTTCATAAAAGTCTTGGTCTTTTTGTTCTCAAAGCAGGATGTCCGGGTACAGACCATCTTTCCTTCCCCGAATAGGTTCCCTTGGTTGGCTGCATTAAAAGGGCAGACATTACATGCACCGGCTTTGGGTACCAAGGTCTTGTCGGTCACATCAAAACAGGCTTGGGTCAAATCAAAGCTCCGGTTATCAATCATCCGCTTGACCCGATGTTCCTGAAAATCCCCTTCCATGCTTTCCAGCATCAATTTTTGCTCTTCCGACTCGAAAAGGGCCACGGCCACACCAAGGCCCAGGGTCATCTCCCCTCTTCTGACAAAGGTCTTGAAACCTTCAATCAATCCTGCCAATTTAACCCGTTGCCGAACATAATTTTCAGAGCGGCCCAAGCGCTGGGCAATCTCAGTAGGTTCATATCGGTCCAAGAGAAACTGGATGGCCTCGGCCTCCTCTGTGGGTTCCACATCCTTCCGTTGCAGGTTCTCAATGATCTGGACTTCCAGTACTTCCGTATCGACATAGTCCCTTACCATGGCCGGGATAGTGGTCAATCCTGCCAATTTACTTGCACGAAACCGCCTTTCACCCATGACAATGATATAGCCGTCATCAGATTTTCGCACTGTGATCGGCTGCAAGACCCCATGTTGGGCAATGCTCTGTGCCAGTTGGTTCAGACTTTGGTCATCAAAGGTTTTTCGGGGTTGCCCGGAATCGGGGGATACCAATCCGACATCCAACATTTGGATCTGTGGGATGGTTGTTGCATCCCTGTGGGTTTTGGACTTCCTTGGTTTGGATACTTGCCCATTGTTCACTTTGCGTGTCGCTCTTTTTTTTGATCTTGTTTCCATGATTCTTGGATTTTTGATTAAACAATATTTGAGCGGACACCAAGCGGAAGACAAAATTTTGGAGCGGCAAGGAAACGGAATCGTTACTTTACCAACATAACAATTAGAGGTAAAGAAAATTTGTTTTTACTATTACATAAACAGTTCCACTTACTGCATTAGCTTTTGAAACGGAATAGAAAAAATCTACCATTTATATCAAGTACAGTAAGTTTTTGAGTTAAAGCCAGAGAGTATTTCGGGTAAAACCCACTAACGATTTAAGCCGCTCAATTGGAACATATCACAACTTAAATTATGAATATATACGGAATTGACCTGTCCAAGGAAAAGTTTGATGTGAGCTTTCTTGATAAGGGTAAAGAGAGAAAAAAGATTGTACCCAATAACTTCAAGGGCATCTGCAAGTTTTTAAAGCTATTGACCGATGACAGTCTATTAGTAGCCGAACATACTGGAAGCTACGGTGACTTGCTGGTACACCTCTGTTATCAGTACAATATTAAAATCGCATTGGTTTCTGGCTACAACATTAAACATAGCCTGGGGCTACAGAGAGGTAAAAGTGATTCAAAAGACGCCTACCGAATTCGAAAATACGGGGTAAGATTCTATGAAGAATTACATCTTGCAGTACCAAAGCATGAATCTGTGAAAGAGCTTAAAGAACTATATGTCCTTCGTGAACAGTTATCGAAAAGTAGAAAGTCTCTCCTTTTAGGGCATGAAGCAAGAAAACAGAGTCCATCTAAGAGTATTGCAGCCTACCAAAGCTACAAAAGAGCAATCTCAAATTTGGAAGAAGAAATTGGAACTATTGAAATCGAAATAGAAAAGGTTATCCAAAACAATAAAGAACTAAAAGACAATTATCAGTTGATTACAAGTATAACTGGGATCGGACCGGTAATAGCCAACAACCTTATCATTAAAACAGAAAATTTTAAACGTATTTCCACGGCTAAAAAAGCTGCCGCATTTGCCGGTGTGTGCCCATACCCCAATTCATCGGGAAAAATGTCTTGGAAGGCAAAAACAAGCCATATAGCCGACAAGAAACTGAAATCACTACTATTCCTTGCAGCAAAAACGGCTGTAACACACAATAAGGAATATAGTTTATATGCTAAACGAAAAAAGCTTGAAGGAAAACCTTATTATTTAATAATGAACAATGTATCCAATAAAATGCTTAGAACGGTTTATGGCATTATACAAAGTAGAAAACCATATGACCTGAAACACATTTGTAATGACCCGAGAAAAAAGGTTTGTCCCAAGGTTTCCGATTTATCTCAGCAAGGTGAATCAAGTAATGGGTTGAACTAATATATCTTGGAGTTTAAAATCAAGAATCATTGTTGTTCCATAAAAGGTAATTTAACCAGACTACTAAAGAAGACCAAAAACTGGAATAGGATATCGTTCGTTTGGATTCCATCCTTAAGTAAAACGGTCGTCGAAAAGAAGCAGTATCTATTTATTTAAGTATTTGCTTAAATTATTATATACATGTAACTTTGTCGGAAAGAATACATATGAAATTTGAAACCAGTTGTATCAGGGCAGAAGCCGACCATGTTCAAATTCTTCGCTGTAAAGAAGATTTGAACGCTGTATCAACTTCCATTGAAGCCATAAGTAAAATTATGGCACTGGCCGGCAATGAAGTTAGGTTTAAGATATTGTTTTTGTTACAGCGGGAAACTGAATTATGTCCTTGCGACTTTGCGGATATTCTGGAAATGAGCGTTCCCGCTATTTCCCAGCACTTACGTAAGATGAGGGATGTAAATGTCATTTCCACCCGTAGAGAAGGTCAAACTATCTTTTATAGTATTTCAAAGGAAAACGAAGCTTTTTTAACTTCTATTTTGAGTAACATAGAATCCGAAAGGAAAATTGCATAATATGAAAAAAACATTGACATCCAATCGAACTGCTTTTGCTGGATTGTTTTCAGCCATTGTAGCCTCACTGTGTTGTATTACCCCTGTCCTGGCGTTGCTGTCCGGCACGACTGGAATCGCTTCTACCTTTTCTTGGGTAGAACCTTATAGACCTATTTTGATAGGTGCGACTGTTTTGATTCTTGGTTTTGCTTGGTATCAAAAATTAAAACCGCGTCCACAGGATATTGATTGCGCTTGTGATGATGATAAACCTAAATTTATTCAAACCAAAAAGTTCTTGTTTTTGGTTACTATTTTTGCTGGTATAATGTTGGCATTCCCTTACTATTCACATATGTATTATTCCAACTCCAATGTTGAAAAGCAAGTCGTATTTGTATCTGAAAGTAACGTAAGTGAATTGACCTATTCCATTCAAGGGATGACCTGTGCTGGTTGCGAAGCCCATATTGAAAACGAGGTAAATAAACTAGAGGGTGTTTTAGGGGTAGATGCAAATTATGAGACTTCCAAAGCTTTTGTAAAGTTTGACAGAAGTAAGGTAAGTGCTAATGAAATAGTATCTGCTATTGGAAAAACGGGATATAAAATCATAGAATAATGGAAGCTATTTTAGAATCAACGATCAAGTGTCCAAACTGTGGACATAGGAAAGAGGAAGAAATGCCAACGACAGCTTGCCAATTCTTTTATGATTGTGAAAATTGCAAAGAAGTATTACGTCCAAAAGAGGGCGATTGTTGTGTATTCTGCTCCTATGGCACCGTTGCCTGTCCATCCGTTCAGGAAAGCTCTCTATGTTGCGAGTAAATTTGAAAAATTATTTGGGGACCACCCTGGGAGCCTCATTACTTTGTCACAAAATTCAAAATCAATGATACCACGAGATTTAAGCAAGGACATAAAAACGAGGTTGCAAAGTATCAATGGGCAAATAAGCGGTCTCGTTAAAATGCTGGATGAGGATACGGACCCGGAGAAGATACTGATACAGTTCAAGGCAGCCCAGAAGGGACTGGAGAAGGCCTACTTCCTGTTGCTTGACGAAACCTATCGAAAGGCACTTGCCATCAAGATTTCAGAAACCGTGGAAGCCTGCCCTGGGAATTGTGGCAATGAAGACCGTATTGAATTTATCAGGAAGCAGTTCCCTAATCTGGAATTGGACAGTCTTACGGACAAAATGAAGGAAATAGCCTCCCTTAAGGCCAAACTGGAAGACTATAGGGACAAATAAACTTTACCAAAAAGCAATACGATCAATGGCCCAAAAAAAAGGGACATTTTTTTTTAATATTGTTTGGAGACCACCCTACCCCATTTGATTCGTTGTTTGGATCCGATGACAATGGAAAGAAGAAATAAACAATTCAAAAACAGAAAGATGAAACGTCAAGTAGAAGTTTTTACCGCCAATTGTCCGATCTGTGACCCTGTCGTCGAAATGGTTCGGGAACTGGCTTGTGATGAATGTGAAGTAACCACATACGATTTGGTTGAGCAATTCAGCGATAAGACCTGTCTCGCTAAGATGAATGAATACGGAGTACATAAAATACCGGCGGTTGCGGTCAACGGAAAATTGTTGGATTGTTGTAAGGACTCGTCCATTACCAAAGAAAGGTTGACGGAGGCGGGCATTGGACAGATCTCATAAAAACCAGCTAAAAATGATTGTCAAAAAAATCACGAAGTTACCGGCAAGAATCAACTATCTGGTATTGATATTCCAATTGGCTTTCACGGGGGTAGCGGTGGCTCAAGGCCACGGCCCCTTGTATGGTCTACAGACCCCGACCCTTGCCAAGGGCGGAGTGGATCTGAATGTGGCTGGTATGACCCTAAGCACGGAAGATGAAACCTTGTATATGTTGCGTTATCTATTTTCCTATGGAATTACCGAAGATTTGCAGGTCAATTTGACCACACCGACAATGATCGGGCGTTTGGATAACGCACCGAGGACCCGGGGCAACAGCAATATGCCCGCAAACGGAGATATCGAGGCTTCTCTTTGGTACCGTTTTTTTTCCAATGCCTTTGGTGTGGGCAAGCGCTTTGAGTCAACCGCTGTTTTTGGTGTTTCCACACCTACCGATGATGTACGCGGACAGGTCAACGTCGGCCAATCCGTACACGCCGCCATTTCAACTGGCTATGCTTCACGGACCTGGTATGGATGGCTCGGGGGAGGATACCACTATTATTTCGGGAAAAACGGCGAACAATTGGGGGATTTGCCCTATGCCTCTGCCGTTGTGGGGTATCGCCCCAATATTTTTATGGGTGATTATCCAAAACCCGATTGGCGCATTTTCATTGAATCGTTGGCCGAGTTTCCCGGTGAGGCCATCTATGAGGGAAACCTGAACGATTCTGGCACGAGAAGCACGAAGGTTCTGGTCGGCCCATCTTTTTTGGGACTGTACGGTGCATGGGGCATATCCTTTGGCGCTATGTTCCCGGCGGTACAGAACCTGACTCCAGGAGCTGTAAGGGAAAAATACCGAGTAGCGATAAATCTGAGCTATTGGTTATAGATAGCGATAAATTTTTAAAAAGTTGAGTATGATGAAAAATAGTGTATTGGTGATAATAATGGTCTTGTTGGTTGTGGGCACTCTAAATGCCCAGATAACCTACGTGGACCAGGAAGTGTACGGGATGGATTGTGCCCCTTGTGCCTATGGCCTGGAACGGGGACTGAAAAAGATGGACGGTCTTCAGAAGGTCCGTGTCAGTCTCAATGATGGAAGGGCCTATCTTGACCTGGCCGCTGAGAACGAACTCACTTTGGGGGCCATTCAAGAGGAAGTGAAAAAGAACGGGTTTTCCGCTAAAAAAGCAGCGGTGACCGTTTCGGGCAAACTAAGTAAAGAAAATGGCCAATGGTTGGTAGCCACCCCCCGGGAACAATTTTTGGTGTCGCAGGCCACTTCTACAGAATATCTTGAAAAAATGACGGAGGGCAACGTCACGGTGAGTGGCACGGTGGACGATGTGGAAGATGACAATCTTCCAAGCCAATGGATACTTACGATATCAAAAATGGAATGAATTCAATGAGGACCACTTTAAAATTGATGTTGAGCACAAGCTTGCTTACCTCTTATCTACCCCTGATGTGCTGTCTTGTGCCCGCATTTTTATCGTTCGGGGCAGGATTGGGAGTTTTGGCCGGAAACTTTGAATGGCTGCATCCCGCACAATCCTATCTGAGCACCTTTTCGGTAGTTGTTCTTGGGATTGCCCACTACAAAAATTTCAAAGGTTCAAGAAAGTGCAACAAAGGGAAACCGTGCGAAAATACCGTTGGCAAATGCAGTATCAATTCATGGTCTTTATGGACGGTTACCTCGCTGGTCCTGATTTTTATCGTCTTAAACTACTTATATGAATTCTAAACTAGTTAGTGTCCTCTCAATTGTTTTCTTGGTTCTTTTCATATCCGGTTGTGAGAGGCACAAAAAACAGTGGCAGCTTGAACGAAAGATTACGCTTCCCGAAGAATCCCGTCCCTTGGCGTTGGCAAAGGATAGGGATGTCATCTGGTTTACGGACCCCGATTATTTCCGGCTGTATAAAATAGACCTGAACGGAAAAGTATTGGATTCCATCACGGGCATCCAACGACCGATGAACATCCATTTTGAAAAGGGTACACTTTATATTCCAGAGTTTTTGACCGATTCCATTTGGAAATATAAAAATAGCAGGTTAAGCCCCATGAAAATAAATAAGACTCCACAGGCACCGGCAGGTGTTTCCGTATATGGGGACACCATTTTGGTCGCTGATTTTTATAACCATCGTATTATTGTGGAGACCCCTAATAAAAGTTTTACCATCGGTAAACAGGGACATAAGGATGGGAAACTATACTATCCTATAGATGTAAAGATGAAAAACGGCAAGGTTTACGTGGCTGATGCCTATAACCACAGGATCCAGATTTTTGATTTTGAAGGCAACCATATTGCCACCATCGGACAAAATGAGAAAATAAACGTGGCTTCAGGAATTGCTTTAAACGTCAATGAATTGGCCATCACCGACCAAGAAAATAGTCGGGTATTAATTTTTGACCATCAGGGCCAACTGCTTCAGATATTGACAGAAAACATCGTATATCCAACTGATGTTCTGTTCGACAGGAACAAACTTTACATCACAAATTTTAAGGAAAACTCAATTTTAATCTGGTCTTTAAGATAGTAATGTATCACTGGTTCCTTAAAAAAATACTTTACGTAACAATAGCATCTTTTTATGAAAACATTTGGTCTATTCTTTCTAAAAAATTTGGTTTTTAATAGAGTATATAAAAAGTGACTTTAGGGAACGGCTTTATGCCGTCCCTTGCCCGAGAAATATTTGCCGGGTTTATCTTTTGGAAATGTTGCTTGGATACTTATTACATTGTACTGATTCCAATGCATGTACTATGCAAGCGGACTTGACCCAATGATTTTGGTGTCCTGGCCAATCAGGGCAGTGAAGTACCCCGTTCCAGTCATACCGGAACGGGGAAACGGAACGAGATCCAAAAGCAGTGGGTCGTGTCCAAGATTTTTTTGGCGAAGCGCTTTTCCCGAAGTACCTGCCAGCCGTAGGCATGGAGAGCGAAATGCAGGGAAATGGGCTGAGAAAGCTGTTTGTTGCTGGAATACTTTAAAACAACAAAATTCCTAAGCCTTTTTAGATTTTTTCACTAAATTGGGAAACTGTTTTTTAACAGTCCTTTTCTTAATTAGAATTATAACAGCCCTACTGGAAATTCCCGGCACAAAGTCCCCTCTTCGACCGGTTTGGATAAGGAATTAAATTTACCGTGAAAAAATGTATTAACCTTTAACTTAAGGATTGTCCTATTTAATCCTATGGAACTGAGATTATTCAACTTTTAAGAAAATAATGCGGCGTGTCCCATGGAAAATATATTGAATTGAGAATCGAAAAACTTGGGCATAGCCAACTAATTTGGCAATATAAACCCAGTAAAGTTCATTTTATAAACAAGTTGTATGCAAGCTTAAAACACTAGATGGAAGAAATCTCACAACCAACAGAAGAATTAAAAACGCTTGAAACTGAAGTTAAAGCTTTTGCAAATGCTCAACCTTATTGGGCAAGATACCTTTGTTCTGAAATTTTAGCAGGTAATGAAATTACAGATACTATAATTGATTCAGCTTATTCTTATTTGCTCGAAAAAATAGGTCTTAAAGAAGAAACTGATAAGCCTGAGCTTTCTATTTCATACAACCCAAATGCCTCTGATGATTTTAAAGAAAACCTGTCTTTTGACTCGCTTGCAAACGTTGAAGGAGTTAATGCCCTTACCGAAAATCAAACTATAGAGTTAACATCAAATTTGACTATCATATATGGAACAAATGGAGCTGGGAAATCTGGTTATGTTCGCCTTTTAAAAAACGTTTTTTATTCCAAAGACAAGGCAAACATTCTTCCTAACATCAACATTGATTCCGGACACAAACCAATAGCAGCAACCTTTAATTTTTCTTCAGAGGGAACTAACATTCCTTTGAAATATCCTGATAACATCGGAAATGGCATTTTTAATCAGTTTGCAATTTTTGACGGAGATATTGGGAAAAAACACCTTAGCTTAAGAAATGATTTTAGCTTCCGCCCTGCTGGATTGCAATTGTTTAATGAATTTAATGCTGCATTAGAGAAATTAAACGGCAAGCTAAATATTGAAATTCAATCTAAAAGTACTGCCAATCCCTTTGCAGATGATGACATTTTTCAAGCAGAATCTGAAATCAAAACATTGTTAATTCAGCTTTCGCATAATTCTAAACTTGAAGATTTAAATGCTCATTTACCTTATAATGAAGAGGAAAAAGCAAAGAAAGTTCAACTAGACAAAGAATATGATGATTTAAAAATTGCTTTAGCTCAAAAAGACAAAGCATCGAAAGAGTTGCAAACTATAAAAGCCCAATTAGCAGCTCGAAAACAGACTTTAGTTAACACGAACACTTGGTTCGCTCAAGACCAACTAAATAGTGTAATTAAAGCAATCACTAATTGTAAAACCAAAGAGGATACAGCACAAAAAGAAGGCGTAGAAAAATTCAAAACCGATAAAATTGAAAATATTGGTTCTACAGAATGGAAACAATTCATTGAAGCGGCCGCAAAATTTGCTTCTACTCAAAACGAAGGTGAATACCCTTCACTTGGTGACAATTGCTTACTGTGTCAGCAAGCAATCAATGATGATGTTCCCAAAAGCTTAATTAGCAGCTATTGGGCTTACATTAAAAGTGTTGCTGAACAAGAAGCAAAGACGGCCAAAGAAAAGCTTGCAAAGTTTAAAGCGGATTACGAAAAATTAAGTTTCAATCAATTTCCTGAAACAGACACTTTAGCCGTTTGGTTAAAGGACAGGTACGAAACGGTTTTAGCCAATTTAAAAGATGAACTAAAGAAACAGGAAACATTAAGACAAACACTTGTATCAAACATCAATGACAAAAAGGATATTTTACAAGTTGAAGTACAATTAGATTTAAGTGCATTAGATGCCATAAGCAAAACGGTAGATAAAGAAATTAAAGCGTTTGAAGAAGATGAGCAAAGTAAAAAACTTGGCGAACTGTTAAAAAAGAAAACTTATTTGGCTCATAAAGAAAAACTGGAAGCTCGATACCCAGATATTGAAACCCTACACAAAAACTTGATTTGGGTAAACAAAGCCAACCAGTTTAATAAAAGGTCAGTAAAGAAATCATCTACAGATACTGAAAAGAGACTTTCCGAAGAATATTTCAACAACGATTATATCAATGAATTTAATGACGAATGCGATAAATTAAATGGAAAGTTTGGAATTGAAATAGATGCAAGAAGTTCAGATGCACAATCCAACCGCCAACTTTTTCTTAAAGGCGAAGACCCTTCTGCAATTTTAAGTGAGGGAGAACAAAAAGTAATTGCTCTGGCTGACTTTATTGCAGAAACCAACATTACCACAATTAACAGAGGAGTCATTCTTGACGACCCTGTTAACTCGCTTGATGAAGAACGGAAGAGTTTAATTGCGAATAGGCTCGTTTCAATTTCAGAAACTAAACAAGTAATTATATTTACTCATGATTTAGTTTTTGTCTCCTGTCTTCTTAATTATGCTCAAGACAAATCTTTAACTCACGAGTGCCATTGGATTGAAAATAGAAACGGTAACCCGGGTCAAGTTTGGTTAAGAAACTCACCTACGTATGAAAAAATTTATCGTAATGCTGAGCCAGTAAAGAAGCTATACTCCGAAGCGAATAAAACCGAGTGCCCTCCTGAACAGAGAGAGTTCCTAGTTAAAAGTGGATTCACAGCATTACGTACCTGCTATGAGGTTTTAGTAATTAATGACTTGTTTAAAAATGTTGTTCAGCGATACAATGAACGTGTAAGCGTTGATAGTCTTTCCAGTGTCTATTTTGACGAAGAATTAACAAACGAACTTCTTGACAGTTTTGCTCAATGTTGCAGATACATGGAAGGCCATACGCATAGTGATAAATATGCTTACATGAAACCAGAACCTTCAAACCTTAATGAAGAAATTCAAAGATATGAAGCGTTAAGAAGTAAAATTCGAAAATTTAAAAAGAAATAAAGCCAGCATACAACAACACCTAAACGCAATGCCCTACGGGACACTGCCATAGCCAAAATGTTGTACCTCAAGCTAAAAAAGAACCTGATGATAATAAAGGAAATCATAGTACAATTTGATACAGACTCTAGGAGAGGGTTTGATGAACACGATATCAGTTCCGCATTAAGAAAACTTGTCCCAGAAGATAAATCACAAATTGATGACACACTTAAGGCTGAGTTAATGGCCTTTGATTTTGCTGAGGATTATCAAGATAAAAAGACTGGATGGGGAACTTATTTTGGGCCTATGATGGTCTGGAACAATGGAGATGGCACAGCAACAGAATCACCATCAATCAAACTAATCACTCCAGAGATGATTGATTATTGGGAAAAAAGGGCTACTGAATGTGTAAATCCAATAATAATAGCACGCTACAGCGGATTAGTTTGGGACTTCAAGAATAAAATTACAGGAATAAATCCACCACATGAGATTTGCCGAATATATACAAAAGCTTTAATTGATCAGGCCAATGGCGATTTTCATAAATATGAGGTTAATACCTTTCGGAAACTGGCACGAGCGTTAAAACTGTCGATTAGCCTTAATGACGATGATTTAATCAAGAAATGTAAAGATTCCCTAATCAATTTTGAAAATAGGCACTCGCAAGATACTAAGCCTGGCCTTTGGGGTTATGCATTTGACCATCTTGTGGGTAACAAGAGAATTAATCTCAGTGAACTAGAGGAAAATCAAATAATCAATGAATTAGAAGAGAAGCTATCGCGATTAACAAAGAACGATATCGAAGGTCAAAAAATTGATCCATGGGCTGCTGAAGCGGCTGCCGAAAGACTTGCAGTCTATTACAGAAAAGGCCAAAAAAATGAAGATGTAAATAGGGTTATTTTAGAAGTTGGAAAAGCGTTTGATAATATTATAGGTGATGCTTCGGCCATGCAAGCTTCTGGATGGCTCGATCATCTTCAAAAACTTTATCTTAAATTTAACCTTAAAGAGGAGGCAGCTAAACTCTTGCTTAGGATTAGAGAGTTAGGGCCAAAAGTAGCATCAGAACTAAAGCCTATTTCTCACTCATTCGATCTGCCAAAAAAGAAAATGGATGAGTATATCTCTGCAATGACTAACGGAGATATTCAAGAAGTTCTACAAAGAATAGCTGTACGATATATTCCGATTAAAGAACAAGTAAAGGAGCAGATTTTCGATCTGTCCAAAAAGGCTCCATTGACATTTCTAATAGGTCATCAATTACAAGATGAAAAAGGGCGGGTTATTGCAACAATAGGTTCTTTGGAAGATGATTTGGAAGGACATATCGTTAGACAAGTCTCACAAAACCTTTCTTTTTCATCAATCTTTTTAAGGGCCATTTTTCAAGAGTCCATTAATCAAAAAGGAATTAATAAAGAACAAATTTTAAAATTCATTGAGAACACACCCATAATCAATACTGATAGATTCGAGATAATAAGTAGAGGATTAGATGCCTATTTCGTAAATGATTTTTTGGTAACAATTCATCTACTGGTTCCTCAAATTGAAGAAGCGTTTAGGAATATAGTGGAATTTGCAGGAGGTAATGTTTTAAAACCTTCTAGAGGGGGTGGCTATCACTTAAGAACATTTGATGAAATTTTACGAGACGATATAATAAAGGAAGCGTTGGGTGAAGATTTTGCTGATTACTTCCGAATTCTTTTTACAGACCAAAGAGGGTGGAATATAAGAAATAATGTCTGCCATGGAATGGCTTCATCAAATATGTTTAACCATCAGACTTCTGACAGAGTAATACATGCGTTATTGTGTCTTGGTCTAATTCACGAAACAAAATAAAGTTATGAGCAATAATTACGAAAAAATCTTTGATTCATTTAAATATGCCCGAGAGAAAGGCATTATTCCTACTGATCCTAATACATGGGATGATAATTATCGAAAGCGACAACAGAAGCTGGCAGGCATTCTACCTGAAATTGAGAAAGACATTAATTCAATAAAAGAGGGAATAGAGAAAGATAAAAAATCTCAGAAGTGAAAGCACGAGGGCACAACATTGTAAAATAAACAAATTAATTGAACTATGGACGTTCCAGTATCTGCTATCACGAAACCAATTATTGGAAAATTAATAGCTCTTCAGAGCTTTTTCTTTGCGAGACCACGACTCGACATTGACTTAAGACCAAATGCTGAAAGTCTTTTCGGTCAAAAATCTTTGGGACCTTCAACTGACCAAGACCACGATGAACCTATACCAATTCCATATGTCAAATATGATTTCGAATTTTTTTGGAACTACAAACTGAGAATTAAAAATAATTCAAGTAAGACTGCTTATAACATAAAAATCGAAAAGATCCACAAGACTGGTGAAGACTATCTTGAAAAACAAGATGAAATTGCTTCTTTGAAGGATGGAGAAGAAATCGAATTGAATTACACTCTTAGACATAGTAGTTCAAAAAATGGACAAGAAGCAAAACAGTTCTTGTCTAAATTCCCTGGACATCTCGAGAAACTTGAAATTTTGGTCTCATATACCAACGAAAGCAGGAAAAAATTCTATACTCGATTTATAGCAACACCAACAGAGAAAACAAATGAACATCTACTTCGAAAACCAAAAAAATAAAAAAGCCGAACTTCTATCATGGACCGTTGGTGTGCATAGGACAAAACTATATGTATAAAAAAATAAGAAAATGGACAGTAAGGAATTAGTAAAAGAATGGTTTTACAAATGGGGCAAAGGCGACTTCCTCAATTTACCTATTTCCGAAAATTTCAAACACACAAGTCCCTTTGGAACGATTGACGGTAAAAAAACATACCTTGATTTAGTTAAGGAAAATCAGGACAAGTTTTTGGGTTACGTTTTTGAAATACATGATGGTATTTATGGAACACATAAGGCCTGTGTACGATATACTGCCAAACAAGGAGACGATTTTGGTCTGGACGTAAGCGAATGGTATTACATCAAGGACAACTTGATAGAAAAAATCTTTTCATACTACCATATTGGTGAAGTCCGTGATGAACGTAAACTTGAAAATCCAAAGGGCAATTGATTTTTAAAATAAAAGTACGACAAGCCAACAAAGAACTGAGTTAAAAAACATAGAGCGGCAAGTGCCATCCGAAACCGCGGACTTTCCTACAACGTTTCGTCCGAGCGGACAGAAAGGTATTCTGTAAAGCTCTACGTTTCATACCCGAGACCATTGACAGTAATGTAGAAAATCAGAGGAATGACACTCTACGAAAAGGAAATTAATAGGATAAATGGTTTGATCTACTCAAACCAAGAGCAAATAGAGACTGTGATTGGAGTTAGAAGTTATATCGACCATAACTTTGACAAAGATTTGAATTTGGATTTATTGTCTCGTTTTCGGTTTGTTTCCAAGTATCATCTGTTGCGATTGTTCAAAAAATATTATGGCCTAACACCAAGACAATACCTAATAGACAAAAGGGTTGAAAAATCCAAAGAACATCTGAAAAATGGATTGTCGGTAACTGAAACCTGTTTTTCCGTTGGTTTTGAAAGTTTAGGTTCATTTAGCACTTTATTTAAAACCAAAACAGGAAAATCCCCTACTCAATTTCAAAAAGAGCAACTTTCAAGAAGCAAATTGGGATCAGAGTTGTGAACTTTGGAAAATGAACAAAAATATTACCAAAAATGAAAGTAACACTAATTAGCATTCCAGTAAGGGATCAGGAAAAGGCCTTAAAATTTTATACAGAAAAATTAGGTTTCATAATAAAGAAGGATATGCCATTAGAAGGTGGCAATAGATGGCTGACTTTAGTTTCATCAGAATGGCAGGATGGTCCTGAATTGTTATTGGAACCGGGACCAAATCATTTTGAGCCGTGTAAAATCTATCAAGACGCACTGATGGAAGCCGGAATGCCGTACACTCAATTTGATGTTAAAAGTGTTGATGCAGAATTTGGGCGACTCACAGAACTTGGCGTGGAATTCAGTGTGAAACCATCTACGATGGGAACTTGGAAATATGCAGTATTTAACGATACCTGTGGAAATAACATTCAAATTGTCGAAACGCTGTAGGCGAACAAAGGAATCAGTGGTGGACAAAGGCAGTTCCATAGTTTCTAACCTATGGCCTTAAAATGTTCTTCCTGTCTACGAGGGTCAGTTTTAAGGGGCTGCTTCTTGGTGGCCACCACTTCCAGACTGTAATGCCCGAATTCCTCGGTGACCTTGCCATAACAGGCATAGATTCCCTTGCCATGAATGGGCGTTTGACCCATTGTCTGCGGAAAGTGGACACAATCAAAGAAACCGCCATCCAAATCCAACATAGTGGTAAAGCGCATGACCTCCCCTTTGGAGGTGGTATTGGTGCGGGTGTGGACCATGGAACCGTAAACCATTATTTTTCGGTTCAAATAGTCTGGAAAATCCTTGTAAGTCAGCCGACTCTTAGGCTCCCCCTCCATCAGGTCATAGTACCCACAGAGCGGAAAGCCCAACAGTTCCAGTTGGTCATAGGCATCCTCAATGGGGTGGGATGGCAATTCGGGAAGCTTAAAATTCCTGTGTCTTGGTTTGAAGAGCAGTTTCTGCGGTGTACGCTGTCTATAGGCCCTAGTCTTGAATACGGCCTGCCAAAGTACTTCCTTTTTGGGAATCCCAAAACACCGGAAGGCATCGATACGTACCAATAGGGCCAGCTGTTCCATGGCGATGGGTACCCTATCGATAAAATCATCAAAGTCCCTGAACCGGCCATTAAGCTGGCGCTCGGTCAACAGCCGTTTGATGACGGAACGCTCCAAATTCTTGAGGTGCCCCAGCCCCATATAGATATGCCTGCCATGGATGGTATTGATATGGTCGCTCTGGTTGATACAGGGTGGATGGATGGTCGCGCCCCACATCTTGGCCTCATGGACATACAGCTCCGTATCGTAAAAGCCCCCGCCATTGTTCAGCACCGCCACCATAAATTCCAGAGGGAAATAACATTTGAGGTAGAGGCTCTGGTAACTCTCCACGGCATAGGAGGCGGAATGCCCCTTGGCAAAGGCATAGCCCGCAAAACTCTCTATCTGTTCCCAGACCATAACGGTCAGGTCACGGTCATGCCCCTTCTCCCGACAGTTCTTGAAGAATTTCCTTTTAACGGCCTGGAACTCCTCACGGGAACGGAACTTGCCGCTCATACCCCGTCTCAGCACATCGGCCTCGCCCAAGTCCAGCCCCGCGAACAGGTGCGCCACCTTTAGGACATCCTCTTGGTAGACCATAATGCCATGGGTCTCGGGCATAATGCCCAACAGGATGGGGTTGGCCTGCTTTCGCCGTTCGGGATCACGTTCCCTACGGATATACTCGTCCTTCATGCCCGAAGAGGACACCCCAGGTCGGATGACCGAACTGGCAGCCACCAGCCCCAGATAGTCATGGGTCTTCAGTTTTTTCATCAACCCTCGCATGGCCGGGGATTCCACATAATAGGCCCCAATCGCCCTGCCCTCGCCCAACAGTCGGTTGATATTCACATCCCGTTTCAGGGGCTCGACATCCTTGATGTCCCGTAACGGTGCCTCGGGTTGGTTCTGCCTTACTATGGCCAGGGCATCCTTGATCTTGGCAAGTCCCCGCTGCCCCAATATATCGAACTTGAATATCCCGACATCCTCAGCTATTATCATATCGAACTGTACCGTCGGGAATCCCTTGGGCGGTAAAGTGGTGGCCGAAAAGCAATGTGCTGACCTATCCAATATCAAAATACCGGAGGAATGCACACTGATATAGTTCGGCATCCCATGGACGTAAGTGGCATATTTCAGTACCAATTGTGACATCCCATCCATGGTTCCATGCTCATACCTCCCAGTACTCAACTTATCGATTTCCTCCTTGGGCAATCCGAACACCTTGCCCAGTTCCCTGACCGCGGCCCGGTACTTAAAGGTATTGTAGGTACCCAGCAGGGCCACATGGTCGAAGCGTCTAAAAATATAGTCGGTCACATCCTCCCGATCCCACGTGGAAAAATCGATATCGAAATCCGGTGGTGATGCCCGAAAGGGATTGATGAACCGCTCAAAATACAGGTCCAGTTCAATGGGATCCACATCGGTAATGCCGATAAGGTAGGCCACGATACTGTTGGCCCCGCTCCCCCGCCCTACATACGGATAGTCCCTGGACTTGGCGTAGGACACTATATCATGGTTGATAAGGAAGTAGGACACAAAATCCAAATCCCGAATCGTCCGTAGCTCCCTTTCCATCCGCTCCCTAACGGTTTCCGAAGGATTAGCATACCGTTTGGGCAATCCTGTTTCGGCCAGTTCCCGCAACTTTTGGAAATCAGCTTCTTTGGAGCCCAAAAAACTGGATTGGTTCTGCGATACCCTGTCCTTACCAAACCCAAATACAATGGTGCAGCCCTCCAGAAGTCTTTGGGTGTTTTCCAGAATGTGCGGAAAATCCGCCAACATTCGCTCCACTTCCGAAAGGGGGCGCATGGTATCCGTCTCCCTGCCCTGCTCGGACTGGGGCAGTTTGCTCAACAGGATATTGAGGCCAATCGCACGTAACAGGCGATGGGTATTGAAATCCTTTTTGTTCCTGAAACTGACGGGCTGTAGCAGTACCAACCTATCACGGTAATCCCTATATCTCGAAAAGGGCAGTTTGCGCAGTTCCGCCAACGAGACCCCTATGTATTCATTTGCTTCAAAATCCGTGCGTTCTTCCTTCAGTACCTTTTCAAAGGGATGGATAATATTTGCGTTGTCAAAAATGGGTGCCTTGGATGGGATGGGGCTGCCCGTATGCAGGTGTTTGGACAAAAAGGCGTTGAGTTCCCGAAACCCTTCGTTGTTCTTTGCCAATCCCACAAACTGCTGCTGGTTCCCGTTCCTGAAATCAACCCCCAGTACGGGTGTTATCCCCTGCTTTTGGGCCAATCGGACAAAGTTCATCCCTACCGAGGTATTGTTGATATCGGTCAAGGCCAAGGTCGTTACACCGTTGCGTTGGGCCAGCTCCAACAGTTCGGATTCGGAAAACGTCCCGTAGTTCAGGGAATAATATGTATGGCAATTGAGGTACATTATTGCTGTCGATGTGCCAATAAAATGGGTGGTTGTCCATCAAAGGGATTCCCGCCCCTACCAATGGTACGGGCGCCGAGGGCCGAGGCACGCATCAGACTGGACTCCCCGAACCGATTGCGCACCTTGTCCATCGCCTGGTACAGGTTCAACCGTTTTTCGTTATCGTCGAAGAGGTCTATCTGATAGTGTCCCCCGACGATATGGCTGTAGTTCACACCAACCAACCGGATGAGCATCCTCCGCTCGTAAAGGGTCTCGAAAAGCTCCTTTACCAAGGGCACGAGGATATGGTCGGCACTGGTATAGGGAATCCGTTTCTGTTTGGTATAGGTCTGGAAATCGCTGTACCGTATCTTGACGCTCACACAGCCCGTCACCTTATTGGCACGGCGCAACTGATAGGCCAGGTTCTCGGCCATGGCCACCAAGGTCGTTTCCAGTTTGACCATATCGATGGTGTCCCGTCCATAGGTCCGCTCGGTGGATATGGATTTGCGTTCATGGAACGGCACCAGGGGCGGATTGTCCAGACCGTGCGCCCGTTTCCAAATGGTACGCCCATGCAGGCCAAAGGCACTTTCCATCATTTCCAATGGGAGTTCCTGTACCGTCCGAACGGTAGTGACCCCCATATTGGACAACAGCCCATAGGTCTTCTCCCCAACCGATGGCAGTTTACGGATGGACAGTGGTGCCAAAAATTCCCGTTCATAGCCAAAATCGATTTTCATCTGGTTGTTGGGCTTGGCCTCCCCTGTGGCCACCTTCGAGACCACCTTGTTCTTGGACAGCCCGAACGAAATGGGAAGCCCCGTTTCATTCAGGATCCGCTGCCGCAGCTCGGAAGCGTATTTATAGCACCCGAAAAATCGGTCCATGCCCGAAAGGTCGACATAGAACTCGTCCACACTGGCCTTCTCAAAAACGGGCACGCTTTCCCTTATGATTTCCGTTACGTTGTCCGAAAACTTCATGTAGGTCCCGGCATTGCCCTTGATGACCGTGGCCTCCGGACAGAGCCTGCGCGCCACCTTCATCGACATCCCGGAATGCACCCCGAAACGTCGGGTCTCATAACTACAGGCCGCCACCACGCCCCTATCGCCAAGGCCGCCCACCAACAGGGGACGCTTCATCAAACGGGTGTCCAGCAGCCGTTCACAGGAGACGAAAAAGGTGTCCAGGTCCATATGGAGGATAGCGGATGTCATATAATGGGGTTTGGATTTATTCCCAGTATTAGGAATATATCCAAAATTACGAAACGGAACCCTATGGTTTCAAAACTTTAACAATTTTGAGTATCTTATAGCTTCTTAATCCAACCCTCAATGTGCTACTCCACCAGACAGACCCGCGAACGCAAGGAACTGGAGAAACTGCTCTCCGTTAAGGCCATGTACGGCGATATCGATACCGATCTGGAGCTCATTTATTTCCATGCCAATGGATGGGCACACCCCATTATGTGGAGCATCGTACAGGAGGAACCGGAATACCTATTGCCCAATATGTGGGGCATCATGCCATCAAAACAGCGGCAGCAAGATTACGGAGAGTATTTCAAGAACCCGAAGACCTTCGGGGGTCTGAATGCCAAATCGGAAAAACTCTTCGACCATTTCATCTATCGGTATTCTTGGGAACACCAACGGTGCCTGATCCCCGTGGACGGCTTCTTTGAGCCGCACAACACCAAGGTAAAGGTCAAGGGTAAGGATTTCAAAGTACCCTTTTACTTTAGGCGCAGGAACGGTGACCCACTGTACTTGGCGGGCATCTATACCAACACCGCCGATGGCCGTAGGACCTTTGCCGTGCTGACCAAGGATGCCACGCCCAAGTTCGAGGAAATCCATAATGACAAGAAACGGCGGCCCGTTATCATCGATGGGGAAAATATGGACTCATGGCTGTTCCACGGCAACAACGAATCGGATGTCACGGAGCTTATGGAGGATGACCTATGGGAAGGGGAACTGGAAGCCCATCCCGTGACCCGTGACCTATACAGCAGGTCTGTGGATTCCAACTATCCCGACATCATTGAAAAAGTGGACTACCCAGAAATATCCATTGACTATTGAATCCCGTTGGACAGAGATAAAAAAAAGAAGGGTTCGGTTTCCCGAACCCTTCCAATAGACTATACCTTGAACATCTAATCCTTAATGGTCTTGGCCTGTTGCTCCAAGACCTTGACCCGTTCCTTTAACCGTTTCTCACGTTTTTTGCGCGCCTTGGCATAGGACTTTTCAATGTCGGCAATGCCGTCCTTATGGTATTCCTGCATGGCAGTATAAAAGGAACTGTTGGTCAGGTCGTTCACATGGTTGCTTTCCCCAAAGTGTACCTGTTGGGTCAACAGGAACCGTACCAGTTTGTTAAGGGTCTCCTTTTTGAAGGTCTTCCTGAACTGGGCAACGATCTCTTCTCTGGTCTTGTCGGCCATATCCCCGAAAAATCCCGGAAAATGGTCCAACTGGTTGTAATACCCCACATTGTTCTCGTACAGAGAGATGGAAAAGGCCACCATTTCGTCCACGGACAGTTCCTCCTTGGTATTGATGTAATCCGTACCGCGTACCATCTCCACCACTTCCTTGAACTGTCGGTTGTGCTCTATCTGCTTTTTGCGGTCCTCACGGGCATTGATCTTGATAATCTGCTCCTCAGGGGTGCATTCAGACATCTTTCGCTTTTCCAAAGGCGTGCTTCGTACATCACCTTCCGACCCATTGGATTCCCTGACCTTTACGAAAATCTCTTCAGACCTATAGGAATCCGTATGGAACTGTATGCCCTTTTGAAACCCCTTATCAACCGCTCCATCGTATAGTTCCTTGTCTTCTTCGTAGGATTTCAGGGCCTCATCCAATTCTTCCTTGAGTTCTTCATCGCTATAATCGCAATGGCTGTACGCTTCCTTAATGGATTCCAAGGTCGGTTTGATGGGCTTCTCGATGATATTCAGTTCGTCCGGCAATTGTACCTTAAGTCCCTGCTTTTCCATCTGGGCCATAATCAACTGGTTACGTTCCTCGTCCATCCAGTAACGGGATATCTTGGGTACCAATAGCGTCCCGGTCTTTTTACAGTCTTTGATAAGGTTCATCAGGGTTTTGGCCTTTTTGTTCACAAAGCAGGCCGTTTTCGTACAGACCATCTTGCCATTTCCGAAAAGGTTGCCCTGGTTCGCAGCGTTGAACGGACAGACGGTACAGGCCCCGGCCTTGGGGAGCAGTGTCCTGTCCGATAGGTCGAACGGGGCGTTGGCAAGGTCGAAGGTATGCCCGTCGACCATCCGTTTTACCCTGTGGGCACTGAATTCGCCCTCCAGGCTTTCCAATAGCATCTGCTGCTCTTCGGGTTCAAAAAGTGCCACGGCCGTACCCAGACCAATGGTCATCTCCCCGCTCCTAACGAATGCCTTGAAGCCCTCTATCAGGCCTGCCAGCTTCAACCGTTGCCTTACGAAGTTCTCGGTACGTCCCAACCTTTTGGCAATATCCTCAGGGCTGTACCTGTCCGTTAGATAGGCAATGGCCTCGGCCTCCTCTGTGGGTTCCACATCCTTGCGCTGTAGGTTTTCGATGATCTGGACTTCCAAGATCTCCTTGTCGCCATACGCCCTGACCATGGCCGGAATGGTCTTTAGCCCTGCCAATTTACTGGCCCGGTATCGGCGTTCCCCCATAACGATAACATACCCGTCATCGGATTTACGGACAGTAATGGGCTGTAAGACCCCATGTTCCGCAATGCTCTGCGCCAACTGTTGAAGACTTTTCTCGTCAAAGGTCTTTCTGGGCTGTCCCGGATCTGGGGAAACCGATTCGATATCCAGCATCCAAATCTGTGGAACGGCGTCCACTTTCCCATCCCTTTTGGAGTTTCTACCCTTTGTAGTTTGCCCACTATTTCTCTTGTGGGCCGCTCTTTGTTTTGTTTGTGCTTCCATGATTTTTGGATTTTTAGTTAAACAATATTTGAGCAGGAACCAAACGGAAGACAAAATTTTGGAGCGGCGAGGCAACGGAATAAAAAGTGACTTCAGGAAACGGTTTTATGCCGTCCCTTGTCCGAGAAATATTTTGCGGGTTTACCTTTCGAGAAAGATTGATGGTTTAAAAAAATTATAATACAGGGCACCTTAAATCGGTTTGATGGCCAAAGGATTATTAAACCGTGTACCACCAAATGGAGAATATAAACCGAACAGGGTTCCGTTAGAAGTTATATGCAAGCTTGAAAAATTGAGCGTTCAACTAAAAATTCACTGAGACCAAGGGACAATTTGCAGATTTGCCTTCTTGGTGTGCAGAGAAATCCAAGCTTCCAAGCTAAAGAACTTGAAAGAACAAATGCTCATGAAAAAAGAATTGGAAGATGCCTATGCTTTCCAGATTCCAGGAACCGTCAAAGTCCTTGACCAGCCCTAAGAGTTTATTAAACCGGAAAGGGTGTAACGACCTATTCCCATTTCATTTTCTGTAACCGTATTGCATTCAATATTGCCAAAAGCGCCACGCCCACATCGGCAAACACCGCTTCCCACATTGTAGCCAAACCACCCGCGCCCAGAATAAGGACGATTAGCTTCACCCCAAATGCCAAGCCAATGTTCTGCCATACGATCCTACGGGTGGAGAGCCCGATTTTTACCGCTCGTGCCATCTTACTCGGGTGGTCGGTCTGGATGATGACATCAGCAGTTTCAATGGCCACATCACTGCCCAAACCCCCCATGGCAATACCCACATCGCTGGCGGCCAGAACGGGTGCATCATTGATGCCATCCCCCATAAAGGCCACTTTGGTGCCGGATTGTTTTTTAAGTTCTTCCACTTTGCTGAGCTTATCCTCGGGCAATAAGCCGCCCTTGGCCCAATCCATGTTCAGTTCTTTCGCAACTTGTTGCGTTATGGAATCTTTATCACCAGAGAGCATGATGATTTTCGAAATCCCGGCATCCCTGATTTGTTTGATGGCTTGATGGGCATCTTCCTTGAGTTCATCCGCAATGGTCACATAGCCTGCAAATTTTCCGTCAATGGCAACCATGACAATGGATTCCACAATGGCATCGGTTTCCAAAGGGACCTCTATGTGGTTTGCGGTCATCAAGGCTTTGTTGCCCACCAGTACCGTTTTCCCGTTGACCGTTCCTTTTAACCCCTTTCCGGCAACTTCCGATACATCGGTTGCCCCTAAACCCGTACCCTCAGCCTTGTATTCCAAAACCGCCTTGGCTATGGGATGGGTGGATTGTTCTTCCATGGCCATCAAATAATTCATAAACTCGGCCTCCTCAAATTGGATGGACCTGATGTCCTTGATTTTAAAAACCCCTTTGGTAACGGTCCCTGTTTTGTCCATTACGACCGTGTTCACTTTGGTCATTGCATCCAAAAAAGATGCACCCTTGAAAAGGATCCCGTTTCGGGATGCCGCACCCAGACCACCAAAATAACCGAGCGGAATGGAAATGACCAAGGCACAGGGACAGGAAACCACAAGGAATATCAAGGCTCGGTAAAGCCAATCCCTAAATACGTAACCATCCACAAAAAAGTAGGGAAGGAACGTTAATCCGATAGCAAGAAAGACCACAATGGGCGTATAGATCCTTGCAAATTTTCTAATGAAGAGTTCGGTCTTTGATTTCCGGGCTGTCGCGTTTTGCACCATATCCAAGATCCGGGCAATGGAACTGTCCTTGAATTCCTTGGTCGTTTCTACTTCGACAACACCGTCGAGGTTAATACTTCCGGCAAAGACCTTTTCATCCTTGTGTATGGTATCGGGTTTACTTTCGCCAGTGATGGCAGCCGTATTGAGGGAAGCTCTTTCGGATAACAGAATACCGTCCAAGGGAATTTTCTCGCCCACACGCACCTGAATTTTTTCGCCAATTTCGACAGTTTCGGGATTTACGGCAACAAAGCCCCCGTTGCGAAATACCAGAGCTTCGTCCGGTCGTGCATCCAAAAGGGCCTTGATATTCCCCTTTGCCCTGTTTACAGCTGCACTTTGAAACAGTTCGCCCACGGCATAGAATAGCATTACGGCTACTCCTTCAGGATATTCGCCTATGGCAAAGGCCCCCAAAGTGGCAATGGACATCAGGAAAAATTCAGTAAAGAAATCACCCTGTTTGATACTGTTCCAACCCTCCTTGATGACAGGAAAACCAACAGGTAAATAAGCAAGGGTGTACCATGCTACCCTTATCCAACCCTTGAAAAAAGGCAAAGCATCAAAATAGTCCACAGCAATGCCGATAATGAGCATTACAAAGCTGAAAATGGCCGGTAAATAGATCTTGAATTTAGATACACCTTCAGGACCGCTATGGTTATGGCCACTTTCGTGTCCGTTTTCGCCCTGGTGTTCTTTTGAGCCCAGGTCACGTAGTTTTACTTTTTTCTTTTTCATAATGATCGAAAGGTCGTTATATGTTTGGTGCAACGGAAGTGCATTTATTGTCCGCTGCACTTTTCGCAGATTCCCTTAATGACCAAATTGGCATTTTCGGCCACATACCCATCGGGCAGATTGATATGGGGGATCTTATGCTCCGTGAGACACACCGTTTCATCACAGTTACCGCAATGAAAGTGCAGGTGCAGATCTTGTTCCATTTCACAATTGCAACCTGGCTCGCACAGGGCATATTTTGAAATATTGGTGCCATCATCTATTTGGTGCACAATGCGTTTTTCCTCAAAGGTTTTCAGGGTCCGGTACAAGGTGGTTCTGTCAGCTTTCGAGAAAGCGTTCTCTATATCGGTCAGGGCAATGGCCACTTCCTTTTCAGCCATATATTTATAGATCAAGATACGCATCGCCGTGGGGCGGACACCTTTGTTTTCCAATGTTTTTTCAATTTCTGTCATCGTACTGTTATTTTATCAATGGCTATGGCCCGCATCCCCTTTCTTCATTTGGGCCATCAAATAGTAGGCATTGTTGTATGCAAATGTAGTGTTTGGTCCAACGGAGTCTACAAAACTGATGGCGACCCAATCCCCCTCATGGGGGCCTGTGGTAATTTCTACAGGCTTGAAACTCCAGTCATTGCCTTCCCGATCCGCCCTGAAAATATATTTTTTTCCTTCGTTCGAACTGATTGCACTTTCAGGGACCGCAATGGTTTCGAAATTTTGGATTTCAATACGTCCTTCAACATACATCCCGGGGATCAGCTGCCCTTCCTTGTTCTCGATTTCAGCATGGACGTGTATCGCTTTGGGATTTTGCTCGAAAGTTTTCCCAACGGAATAAATTTTCGCGGTAAGTTCCTTCCCGGGAATGGATTGAACATTAAAGGATACTTGCTGCCCTACATTTACTTTGTACACATCCTTTTCAAACACCATTAAATCGGCATGGACGTGATGGGTATCAACGATTTCAAATAGGTCGGTCTGCGGTTCTACGTACTGCCCGGTCTTGATCGCTACTTTTTGGACAAACCCCTCAATGGGACTTCGCAATGGAACCTGTTGATAAATAGTCCCGTTTCTCACCCCGGATGCGGCAATGTTCAATTGTAGCAACTGTGCTTCCAATCCCTTTGCCAGGCTTTGTGATGCCCGGTATTCCGCTTCGGCCTTTTGAAAATTCGCCCCACTGCCCACCCCCGCATCATACAAGGTTTTTTGTCTTTCAAATTCCTTCATAAGAAACTGGCTGTTACTGTAGGCGTTCAGGTAATCGGTCTGTTTCTGGATGATGTTGGGGTGGGACAGATAGGCAACCGTTTGTCCTTTGCTTACTTTGTCGCCTTCAATGACCTCTATGGACACCACATTGGCACCCACGACCGTAGTAATGGTCGCTTCGTTCTGTGGTGGGACCTCCAGTTGCCCATTGGCCTCCACATACTGCTTCATGACACGTTGGGCAAGTGTATCAATTTTCATGTTAAGGTTGCGGTATTGCGCTTCCGTTAGCATGGCTTCCTTGACTTCACCTTCTTCCTTGACTTCACCTTCTTCCTGAATTTCGCCCACTTCAGGATTTTTTTGCATTGCCTCCTCGGTATCGGCTCTGGAATTCCCACAGGAAGTAAGTGCCAAGAGCATCGTCACGAGCCCAATAAGGCTATATTTAAAAAGATTGTTCATTTGTCTATTGTTTAAAATATTGTAGTTCAAATACTGATTTTAGGTAGTTGTCAAGGGCGTCAAGGGCGTCCATTTCCGTGTTTATGGCATCCCGAACAATTTGTGTGAACGCTGTATAGTCCACCGCACCTTCCCTGTAGGCCAACAATGCACCCTTGCGCTGCTCTTGGGCAAGTGGCAAGGCCTTTTCCCTATAAAATTGCCACGATGCCCTCCATTTCAGATAGGCTTGCACGGCCTGCCGATATTCGGATTGCAGCTGGCGTTTTGCATAATCCGCATTGGTCTTTGCGATTTCACTTTCAATTTTAGCGGCCTTGGCCCGACTGCGCTCGGTACCCGAAAACAAAGGAACCGAAATACCGGCTTGATAGGTGTAGAACCCGCTATCGCCATTGATCTGTTGCAGTCCGCCCTGAAGGTTGAACTTAGGGAGTAGGTCGGCACGTGCCGCATCATAGGTGGCCCCGGCCTCCTCGATGCGCCTTTGTGAAAGTTCCAGCTCTGGATGTTTTCCCAAATCCCCATCCAATTCCAAAACCGTTACCGCGCTTTCATTAAGTTTTGCTGGCACTGAATAGAAGATATCCGAAACCAACCATAGATTCAGCTTTTGCAGGGCGATGGCATAATCGCTTTCCGCCTGTTGCAGTTTATTGCTGATTTGCAAGGCCTGATTTGTAGCCGATGAATATTCCAATCTGGAAATGGCTTCCACCTTGAAGTTGAGCTCTATTGCTTTTTTAAACTGTGAATAAATGGAATCCAGTTCATGGTACAGTTCAAATTTCTGTCGTTGTCGATAGGCTTCCGACCACGCTTTTTTCACTTCCTGTTCTACTTGCAGTCCGGAAAGGTCAAGAGCTGTCTCGGCCAAAGCGATGCGTTGTTTCTGCAAACGCTTTTTTGCACTGATGCCCAAAAGGTCGATATTCTGTTGTCCAACCCCTACCAAGGTATAAATTCCTTTTCCATCCACAATTTCTTCGCCACCTGTGAAGACTTGGGTATTGCCAAGGTCGTAGGCCGTTCCTTTAAGGGCGGTTTGTTTTTGGACTTCCCATTGTTTTGTTTTCAACAACGGATAGTTTTTCTTGGAAATTTCCACGGCATCTTCCAATGAAATAGTAGGCAGAGAATCTTGCGGTTGAACTTCTTGTGCTTTTGCGCAAACGGTAGTGAACAAAAGACAGATCATGACCGTAGGGGTAATCCATTTTGGGTTGGGCCTCTTCCGTTCCGAACGTCCCTCGACCCATTGGTAAAAGATGGGAAGGATAAAGAGCGTCAAGAGGGTCGAAGTTAGCAAGCCGCCAATGACAACGGTGGCCAAAGGGCGTTGTACTTCTGCCCCTGCCGATGCGGAAATGGCCATGGGCAGGAAACCTAAAATATCGGTAAAGGCCGTCAGCATAATGGGACGTATCCTTCGCTTGGTGCCTTCTATAATTCTATCTTTAAGATCGGTTACCCCTTCTTCTTTCAGTTCATTCAGACCACTGATCATGACCAGCCCGTTCAGAACGGCCACACCAAACAACACGATAAAGCCGACGCCTGCGGAAATACTGAAGGGCATATCCCTTAACCACAGGGCGAATACACCACCAATTGTGGCCATTGGGATGGCGAGATAGATCATCAAGGTCTGTGGAAAGGACTTTAGCGCAAAATAGATCAATATGAAAATCAGGAACAAGGCAATAGGGACAACAGTTTGCAATCTATTGCTGGCGCGTTCCAGATTTTCGAAAGCTCCACCATACCGAATGTAATATCCTGCGGGCAGGTCGAACTGGGCGTCCAATTTTGCCTGGATATCCTCTACCACCGATTTTACATCACGGTCGCGAATATTGATACCTACATAGGTCCGTCTATTTGTATTGTCACGGCTTATCTGCATCGGACCGGGTTCATAACTTACATCGGCAATTTCCCGTAATGGGATTTGGGAGCCATTGGGCAGGTTGATGAACAGGTTCTGGATGTCCTCGATGCTTTGCCTGTTTTCCTTTTGAAGCCTTACCACTAGGTCAAACCTTTTTTCGCCCTCGAAGATCACGCCAGCCTTTCCACCCGCAAAGGCTGCCTGTACCACTTTATTGAGTTGGTTGATCTTAAGACCGTACTGTGCCAATTTATCGCGGTTGTAGTCGATGGTGATTTGGGGCAGGCCGTCCGTGGCCTCTACTTTCATATCGGCCACACCGGGAACGGTGGCAATGATTTCCCCCATTTCCTCGGCCTTGCTTGCCAATACGTCAAGGTCTTCCCCGAACAATTTAATGGCCACATCCTCACGAACCCCCGTAAGCAGTTCGTTGAAGCGCATTTCGATAGGCTGGGTAAATTCAAAGTTCACGCCGGGAACGATACTGATGGCCTCTTTAATTTTTTCCACCAGTTCATCCTTGCTATCCGCAGATGTCCATTCATCCGTTGGTTTGAGGATGACGAATACATCGGCGATATCCATGG
>JAUIBH010000020.1 GCA_030427985.1 Bacteroidia bacterium
GCAATCCAACTTCGGGGGATGATTCCGCAACCGCAGGAACTTATGTTCTTACGGTTCCATCATTCGTTGCAGATGATGTGATCACCGCAAGACTTTATGACAATTCCAACAATAGGAATGTAATAAGTTTGGACAATGCGCTTTGGAAATCCAATGTGGATTCCGAGATAGCGGTTTAAATTTTGAGTTAGTTAGTTTGAAAAGCCGTGGCATTACCACGGCTTTTTTGATACTTTTGGACATGGGGTTAATTCAGAAATACATATCGCAACTTGAATCCGCTTCGGGCCAACTTGAAATGGTGGCGATAAGGGCGGTAAAGGACAACCAGGATTTTATATTGTCCACATTGAAGCACGATCAGCTAGGCGAAGGGATGGACAGCTTCGGAAGAATGGTTGGAGAATATGCCGCAAAAACAGAGGAATACTATTCAAAAAGGAAGCCATTGCCAAGAACTCCAAAGATAACTGGAAGTCCGTATAATTTTGAATGGACCGGAAAGTTTTTTGATGGCATGAAAGTAAAGACATCAAAAGAAGGATTCGAGATAACATCACCATCGAAAGACGATTTAGAAAAAATATTTGGAACAAAATTGACCGCGCTCACAAAAGAAAATCTTGATTTCGTAAATGAAAAAGTGGTCATTCCCGCACTTTACAAGCATATTTTTGATGCCATGGCTAAACTATGACGATCAAATCCTTGTCCTCGTCATAGATTACATCTTTGGCTTTTCCGGCAAGGACCCATGACGGAGATTCTCCTTTTGGTTGCCATTGGCCGGTTGTCGGCACATCAACCTGTAAGTTTTTTGCCTTGAACAGATTGCCCTGAAAATCAACACAGGGAAGCATTGATGTCTTGCTGAAATAAATCTTGAAGTTTGTGGTGCCCATGGATTGAGATTTAATTTTTCCTAAAATTAGTCTTTTTTTATATCTTTGGTCTACAAGGCCATTACTTCCCTTGCGACATTCCCCACGGGGAACCTTACTATCGCTGCTAGACAACACTTTGTCTTTTGATCGGGCCACTTTCAAACATTTTCAACATGAGCAGCTTGACATATCACATTTCGTGCGAAACACTTTCTATATATGCTTTCCATAAAATAATGGAAACGGGGAATTATTCCCTTTTGGCAAAAAAACCATACGATAATTTCATTATTGATACGGGACGAGAAAAACTTGAAAGGGCTTGGGGTGACATCTACAAAGAATATTGTGAAATGACCAATGACAATAGGGCTTTGGAGTACTATAGGCTAAAAAGTGAGCTTATTTACCTTGAAACAAGGAGGCATGTGGCGGGAAAGTTGTTTGTTCAGATTTCCATGAGGAACATGAAGCGTGAAGTTTTTATGGAATATATAAATGAGCTTAAAAGGTGGGAGTTCAAATATAGGAAGGATAGAAAGGTGATTTCTGAAATGGAAGATCTTTCAACTCAGATAAAGGCCACTGCCAATAGAATAAACCTTACAATAGCGAAACTCAATAGTTTCAATAACGACAAAAAGCCGATAGACCTTGAAAAGCAGGTATTGAAAGTCGAACAGGCTTTGGGAAAAAATGCAATAGACACAAGGAACACCCCCGTAAAAAGGTGGGTGTATATGTTTGATCATATTGCTGAAATGAACAGGGAAAAGCAGAAAAACAACAAAAAAAGGTAATGGCTGAAAATTCTTTCAAACAACAGGTTGAGCAGGCCAAGGCGGATATACGCAGCATTGTCGATGAAATGGCCAAGGCTGACCGTGAAATAATCGGACATCTTTCAAATATCAGGGAAAAGTTCAATGGAACCTTCAAGATAACTACCCCAGATGGATTGACCGACCTTATCACCAAGTTGGACAACACGATGTCAAAACTGAACAACACCTTGGACCAACAAACCACGAATACCGGAAAGTTGTCCGCAGCCAAGAGGACATTAAAGAACCTGTCTTCCGATGAAGTCGTGAACCAACGGGCGCTTGCAAAGAACGCAGACCTGCAGGCCACCGCATCATCTAAATTGGTTGGGGCCTATGAAAGATTGAACGCCCAAAGAAAAATAGCCAAGAACAGGCTTCGGGACCTTCTTTCGGAAGAAAAAAGGAACAACGCTGAGATCAGAAAGGCCCAAAGGGAGTATGACAAGCTGACCAACCGTATAAATATTGCCAATAGGGCCACTTCCAATTTCACCAAGAACAGTCTTGGCGGCATGGTTCGGGGTTTCCGAAACCTTTTCGGGGCATTTGGCATAGTTGGAGGGGCCACATTGATAGCTTCGCTTACAAAGGACATATTCAACCTTGTAAAAGAGGTGGAAAGCTTGAATTTTGCTTTAAAAACCGTTACATCCTCTCAGGAGGAATTCATAAGGGTTCAGCTTTTTCTTGAAGATATAAGTGAGCGGTATGGACAAAACCTTATCACCACTACTGAGCGATATACCAAATTCCTTGCTGCGGCAAAACAGTCAAACCTCTCTCTTTCCGCTACCGAGCAAATCTTTGAATCGGTTACAAAGGCCGCAGGGGTTTTGGGGCTGAAAACAGATGAACTTTCAGGGGTATATCTGGCACTTGAACAAATGCTGTCCAAAGGAAAGGTGACCACGGAAGAACTTCGTAGACAGTTGGGGGAAAGGCTTCCAGGGGCGTTCGGTATAATGGCCAATGCGATAGGAGTAACCGTTGAACAGTTGGATAAAATGCTCAGAAAAGGGGAAATCCTTTCAGCGGACGCGCTCCCTAAATTTGCCATTGCACTTGAAGAGGCATATGGTATAGAAAACATCAACAATGTTGATACTTTGGTTGCTGCTCAGAACAGGCTTTCAAATTCTTGGCTCTTGTTCGTGAAAAATGTAGAAGGTGGAAGCGGCAAGATAAGTAGTGTTTTCAAAGATGTGTTGAATTTTGTTTCACAGGCGATAGATAAGCTTACGGAGTTCAACAAGACTTTTGAGGACAAGATGAACGAGGGTACTTTTGCCGCCACAAGAACTTCAATAGAGGCGATTACCCAAGAGGCCGATAAAATGAATGTTCCCATCAAAGAGGCCGCCAGTAACCTTATTCCCAGATACAATAAAATTCTTGGCGAATGGAGGGAAAAACTAGCGCAAGTGAACCAAGAACAGCAAAAATCGGCCCTTAACAATGCATGGAACGTTCTCAATGGAAAATGGGCAGAGCAGGAGAAAACAGCAAAAAGGGCGGGTGAGCAGATCGGCCTTTACACCAAATCTCTAGAAATATTGAAGCAAGTTGCCGAAACCGGTGTTCTTCCCGGTTCTGAACCAAGTGGTGGCGGTACTCCCACACCTCCAGAACCATCAAACAAAAAATTGGAGGCCAGAAGAGGCTCAATCGCTTTCCTTGAAGGATATATCAAGAAATTGGAAGAGGAACAGGCAAAAATCGCCACAACCGAGCATGCCTATGATGGCTATGCCCTTGCCATAGATCAGGCCAAGGAAAATTTAAGGCAATTGATAGCCGAATTTGAATCTTTCAACCAAAAAGGCGGTAAAGTAGATATAGTTTTTGACGAAATAAACGAATCCGATATAAGGGATGCCCAGAAAAAAATACTCGACATCTATAAAAAGGCTTATGATGAAAGAGTGGCCAAAGCGAAGGAAATCAATGATGAAATACAGGAGTATCAATCCAAAAAATATCGTGAAGAGGCCGAGAAATTACGAATAAGAAAAGAATATTTCACAAAGATTTTCAATGAAATAACCGAGACGTTTGCGGATGTTTTCGACTTGGACACCTCAAAATTTGAATTTCTTTTTGATGGGCTGAAAAATTCGGTGGAAGATTGGGCCGGAGCGTCCAAAGAGCTTATTGGAAGTGTTTTGGACGCGTCACTGAACAGATATGAGGTCGAATTGCAGGAAGCGCAAAGGGCTAGGGACTTGGTTCTTGAAAACGATTTGGCCACTGAGAAACAGAAAAGAATCGCACGTGAAAAATTCGACAAAGAGGAAAGGGCTATAAAAACTAGGGCTGCAAGGGCCGAGAAAAGAGCTACCCTTATAAAGATAGCGGCAGACACGGCAGCAGGAATCGTTTCCGCGTTGGCCCAAGTCCCAAAATTTGATTTTGGCATTTCAGCAGGGCTTTTGGCGGGAGTGATAGCCGCCACCGGTGCCGCACAAGCAGCCATAGTAGCAGCGCAGCCAATACCAAAGTTCAAGGATGGCCACCTATCTGGGACACATTCGGGAAAAGCTTTAATTAATGACGCAAAGCGTTCTGATTATAAGGAAGTTGTGGAAAGAAATAATGGTCAAGTTGAAATTTATAAGGATAGAAACCAGATGATCGAAATGAAGCGTGGCGACAAGGTTCACAAGTCCGTGGACCGCTTCTTGACCTATCATGACATCGAGAGGGATGCACTTGGAATGAGCATGAGCGCCCACAATGAACAATTGGCCATGCGAAACAATGACCTCGTTCTCATATCCACAATCTCTGACATGAAGCATAAATTTGAGGAAGTTACGGACAAAATGGAAGATTTGGCAAAAAGGCCGATTGAGAACCACAATCATATAACTATTGAGGTCCCATACGATGAATACAAGCAATAATGGATAGATTTGGCTATAGAAACGATGTAGAATATGCTCTTATCTCGAAGAGCCAAGGCCGCGTAGAAATCAATGAACTCGTTGATTTCGATGAAGGTAACGGCAACATATATGAGCGCGACAATGAAAGCAAGGGTTTCTTTGTAAAGAAGAAAGAGGCGTTGGAGTTTTTTGGGTCGGGTCTTAATTTTTGGCTGAAACAGATATATTCAAAGGGGGTTGCGGAAAATGTGATATTGGAGAAAAGGGCAAAGGACGATACCAGATTGGATGAAAGATGGAGGTCTTTCCCATATATTTATCTTGACCCAGGAAGTTTTTCTCACGAAGAGGACAAAAATACCTGTAAAATAAAAACGGAGGAAGCGGGGTTAAAAAAAATAATCGACTCAAAGGCCAGTGATTCTTTTGATTTAATCTCCACAATCGACTCAAAGGGGAATGTAATCCCATCGTTGTCAACAGAAACAGTCTATTTAGAGGCAAGGGAAATACTTCGCACAAGTGAAATGGTCGTTGAAGATGGCAGGGAAATAACCGCAACGGTTTCCGGTGGAGACAATCTAAACGCAAGGTGTTTCCCGTTCGAGTTCGTAAAGAACAGCGATTCGGACAACCTTAACCAAAAAGCGGTTGGCGATCAATTGAGTGCTGCAGGGGGAAATTACGCAAATCTTTCTGCGGATAAGCAGCAAAACCCCTTCCTTATTTCATCCAATGAAAAAAAACTCATAGTCCTCAATGGAAAAGTAAAGGCAACGATAGTGAATGCACAACCGGGCACTTGTCAAATGCACATAATAAGGTATTCTGGGGGGGCAGACTCCATATTTTCAGAAGCCATTCCATTGGACTCTTGCAATCCGGGCATTTTAGGAGATACGCTCGAATATACTTTCAATGATTATGAATTGGAGGTTGGCGAAGGGGATTGGTTGGCCATAGGGATGCTTTCCAACACTTTTGACGGAATAAGGTACAGAATCACTGAAACCAAGGTTGAGATAACCGAAAACAGTGGTGAATTTCAGGCCCCGTCCAATGCCAAGTGCCTGACCTACAAACAGGCTTTGAACAGAATATTGTACCAAATAACCGGTTTTGACAACTTGGTCAAGTCCGAACTTCTGGAAACAGGGATTTTGGCCGACGATCTATTGACAAACGGTTTTTATGTTCGGCAGTTCCCGGATATTGTGAACGAAGGAACCGATGAAGAAAGGAAAATACAGTTTTCCACTTCTTTTCAAGAAATAATTGAACACATAGAGGCCATGCTCCCGATAGCGTGGTGGACAGAGTTTGATGGTGAAAGGGAGGTTTTCAGGATTGAGGAACTAAAATATACGCAGCAAAATTTCATTGGCGTTCCCTTTTCCAAAAAATTGCCCACCGGTGGCGCGATATATCCGCAGGCATCCAAAATAAAAAGGGTTGCGCTGTCAAAGAATTTTTATTCAAAGATAGAGCTTGGGAGCAATGTTAGTGGCGGGGAATACGAAGAAGTGGTAGGGTTACAGACTATATGTGGTAAAGCAGAGTTTTCAACAATTAACGACAGGAATACTGCATCATATTCAAAACTGAGTCCTTTCGGGTTGGCAGATTATGATATAGAATTTCCGAGAAGAAAGCCTTTTGAGAAGTTTCCTGACGAAGACACCAGATATGATGAAAGGATAATGTGCATACGGGCCAAAAAACAGGGAGGGATATATGTCGTAAAAAAATGGTATGATGTCTATGAGTCTGCCCCAACAGGCGTTTATAGGGTTAATTCAGCGTACAATCTGGAACTTACCCCCGCACAACTCTTGATAGACCGCCATGGATATGTCATAAATTCAGGTCTTTACCATCATCCTTCTAGCAACATTGTTTTTGCGACCAGTAATTGCAACAGTTCCTTTATAAGTAAAAAGGCCGGACAAGATGTTATCTATGAAAGTCCCGTGAAAAACAGTAATGTTGGGGTCATCCCCGTTTCCAGATTGGAAACCCCAAGGATAAAGCCAATGTCCGTAGAACTTACCTTACAGGTGACACAAGAGATTGAAGATCATATAAACGGTGAAACCAATGGGGTCAAAAACTGGAACGGCCTTGTGGCCATAAACACTGGACAGAATATTGAATATTTCAGGATGGTAAAGGCCGATGCAAATAAAGAGGGTAAACATAAATTTATTGAAGCATTCATACGATGAGCACTTTAAGAATTCGTTTTAGGACACAGCCGTTGGATTTTTCTCCACTGACAAGAGGCACCGTAACGGTGCGTTTCAACGATAACAGCAGGGACTATGATCTGGTCATGCACCTGACCACTGGATTGGCCACCACATATAGGTTTCAAGAAGTTCCTTGGATGGGAGGGGCCTTGGAGGAAGGGCAGCATGCCCAACAATGCGCGAACTTCGCTGCCTCTTTTAACAGGGACTATTCCACAATAGGGGCTACAGGTGGTGGAACGGGGCCATTTGCGGGGAAAAACCTGTTTGCAACAGTGGTTTCGGACAATGGCTATCCAGAAGTCCTTATAACCGCCACCAATGGTACTTTTGACGAATCCGAGTGTGATTATAGCGGAAACGTGTTGGTTGTGGGTCCATTTGAGGACAATAACACCCCTCAATCACAACCGCTGAGTCTTTCTTATGGAATAACCTCCACTGGAAATTGTAACACCATAGTATATAATTTGTCCGCTTCCGGTGGTTCCGCGCCATATAGTGTTTCTTCCGAGGGGGCTACATTGATTTCCGGTTGGGACGGAAGTACAAGCCCTGTTTCACTTTCTAGGGGGGGGCTTAGACAACTGACCATTACCGACAGTCTCGGTGCCACATATTCAACAACGCCCAACGTTCCAAGGAATCTGGCAATTGGGGAATTTCAAGAAAACATAACCCAAAGGGAGAATGACGCTGATGTGACCATACAAACTTTGGTTTCCGTGGCAGGAACGGCCCCTCTTGAATACGCCATAAACAATGATGTAGGCGGTGTTTCTGGAACAGACTACCAAACATCAAATTCTTTTCCTGGAATCCTTCCTGGGCAGTACAAACTTTGGATAAAAGATAAATATGGATGTGAAATATCCAAGATAATAAACATATCCGGAAACGTAAATTCTGACGAAACAACGACCCCATTATATTTTGAGTTCCCAGAAGGGCAATCCCTTATCGCCACGGAGTCCGTGGATTTCAATGAAAACAAAGGGAAAAACTATTTCAACACAATGTCCGTGGCCCAGATTTCGGACACGAAATACCAAATGAAGCTGTTCTTTGTCAATACGGATGTAATTGGCGCTCAATTCAAGAGCAGTTATCCATATCACTATATAACCCTTCACAAGTGCAATGGTCAAAAGGTTGATCTTCCTAGCATAATGATACAGGAAAATTTAGGGGTTGCGGAAAAGTTTGATTGCGTCCTGTTCCCAATAAACGGCCAAACAGGGGTTTATTTCAATGGGGGTAACGAGTATGCCGCCTCATCAACGGATGTGATAGGGGATAGCCCATATAACAAAACCACCCCCCCTTGGAACAACGTGGGACAAGTCGTTTCAATAGAAGGGGTTGGGTCGTTTGAAATATTGAGTTCAGGATATGACGAAAATCGCGGAGGGTATTTTGTGGTTGACACTATAACTGCTGCAGAAACCCCGTCAAAGGTCCAAGCAATATACAACGCCCAAGAATACAATCTTTTTGAGTTTTATTTTTCAGCGTCCCTAATAGATGAAAAAGCGGTGATAACAATAGAAAAAGCATTTTCCAATGATGGTAACGTAGAGGGCAATCCATGGGTAGTTGAAAACATATCCATTGTCCCATTCAATGAAAACTTATTGACTTTTGAGTGGTTTGACAGCAAGAACAAGGGCGGGATAGTGTTCCAAAGTGGGATAGTGTTCAAGAAAAGGTGTTTTGGTGAGTTCAATCCCATGTGGTCTGACGAAGCCGAAACCTATAAGGGGGATTCTGCGGAATACAGCCTAAAACAGACATCCTATACCGATTTTGAGATTTTGGTCGAAGGAATAAACCAAAAAGAAATTACCCAATTGAACATAGCTTCTGGACTTGATGGTTTCAAATGCAACGGGCTGTTGTTGGTAAGAAAAAAACCGCCAGAAACTAAAAGATTGGGCAAATCCAATCTTTATACCTGGAAATGTGAATTTGCCCACGGACAGAACAATCTTGCCATAAAACAGGATGAAATAGTCTTGAACGTAGGCACAGGAGTTGTTGGTGGAGGGGGAAGCGGGACAAATCCTGCCCCAGATTTATCAGGAATCCAACTTTACAAGGACACAGATGGAAACCTTATCACTTTCAATGGAAAATTGGGAAAGGTAATAGCGTAGCTTAATTTTATTAAATTTACAACATTATGTAAAATAGAACCTTATGGCAAGCAATCAAGAATTAGAGGCAAGGTTACTCATTGTCGAGAACATGATCCTCAACGCAATTGAAATCCCTGATTTCATGGTAAACATTTCGTCATCCGTGGACAAAACGGGGAAATGGTGTTATGGATCGGGTGTAGTGGGCATAAACAGTGGCGGTATATTCGTTGGTTGGAGATCAACAGTCGCCAATCCGACAACAAACGCAGATTTTGACTTAAAAGGTTATACAAAATAGTATGGAATACATCGCTATATTAATTTCGGTTGTAGCATTCGTGTTATCAATAATAGCCGTTCTGTTGGCCAAAAAGACTAAGAGACAATCCCATATCAACGGAATTGAAATACAAAAAATAAGGAACGTTGTTAAAACTAAGTGACATGAAAAAAATAATATTTATTGGATTTTGGTTGTGTTTTTTTATTTCTAGCGCCCAGACCGAACCCGACTTTGCGGTTAAGGTTGAAGTGATAAAGAACATCAAGATTTCATCTACGGTAAGGGACCAATATGTAGTCCCTTCAACCGAGATTTGGCATGTTGAGTTGACCGATGGCACAAAATGGGTCAACAACGGTGGGGCCGGATGGGTTCAGGACACTGGTGGTTCTGGCGACTTTATGGCAGATGGTTCGGTTCCTGCAACGGGAGATTTCGACATGGATGCAAACAGCATATTGGACATCGATGAACTTTCCTTTAGAAAACAAGACTCTGGAACCGATGTAGGGAGTATTTTCATGCCGGATGCTAATAGGTGGTATTTCACAAAATCGGCAAGTTCTATCGGGGCGATATTAAACCTCGGGAGCATTGCCTCTAGCAGCAAAACGTTCACCTTCCCGAACACTAGCGGGACAGTGGCTTTGACATCCGACCTAAACAGTTACGTTACCCTGACAGGCACACAGAGCATAGATGGTCTGAAAACTTTCATAGGGGATTATTTGACCATAGACAATACCCTTTTGGGGTCACCTACAGATGATTCATACATAAGGTTCAAGAACTCAACATTAGCCGGATTGGGTATAAGTGCGGGATATGGTGCACTGTACTTTTTGGACGACAAAGTAAGGTTTGCCGTTTCGGACGGGGCCTCTGGAAACACCAATAATTTCGGGATAGACCCTTCCGCTTTGACAGCATCCCAAGATTTGATCGTCACTGATACCGATATGACTTGGAACGGAACAAGTCTTTTAAGCGGGGGCAGTGCCGATAATTTAGGAAACCATACAGCTACCGAAGATTTGGACATGGGTGGGTTTGCCCTGAACAATGCCACGGCCCTTACCGCAACAAACAGGGTCAACACCGAAGAAGTCAGGTTCAATCCTGACAATACCATAGGCAGTTCCACCGACAACAACACTTTTGGTTTTAAGACGGGTGATATACTGTATGCGCAAAGGGTGAACCAGACCATTGAACTTGGATTGGATTTTAACGCTCTTACCGCCGACAAAAACCTTGTGTTTACGGATTCGGATATTACTTGGGGAGGCACAAGCCTTCTTGGTTCAGGGAGTGGAATATCAGACATTGTTGAAGACACAACCCCGCAATTGGGAGGGCCTTTGGACAATAATGATTTTGCTATATCAATGAACCAACCAGGGGCATCCACAATATTCAATTGGACAAACTCCACCAATGCGGAAACCATGGCAATCGGGTTCACTTCTGATGCCTTGGGATTCAGTTTTGTTGGGAGCAGTACAGCGGGAGGGCTTTTTCTTGATTATTCCGATGATAGATGGGAAATAGGAACAGACCCAATATTGACGGGAGGCGACCTTATAGACGACGACACTTTTGCGACCGCTACAAGCTCCAACATCCCAAGTGCGGAAAGTGTCAAGGCATACGTGGATGCCTCGGGAGGCGGCGGACTTTCATCCACCGACATAGACACCTATGGGGAACTAAATACATTGGTTGCGGATGTAACGCTCACACACAACGGGCTTTTTGACACTTTTGCAGAACTCAATACTATTGTAGCGGATGCCACATTAGTGGACACCAACAATGCCCAGACACTCACCAATAAGACCATAAATGCCGATAACAACGCCATATCGAACATAGGAAGTGCCGAAATCACCAACCAATCAATAACTTCAGCGGACATACAGGACGAAGCGATAGGGGCGGCCCTCATAGCCACAAATGCGGTGAGTACCAATAAGATTGATGATATGGCGGTCACCAACGCCAAGGTAATGGACAACACCGTCTTGGAGCCAAAACTGAACATTACCAACGCACCGACCGACAACCATATATTGAGCTACAATGCGGCAGGAACTAATTTTACATGGATACCGCCTTCTTTTGAGGTGGCGGACATAGGTGCTGCGGACAAGACCTTAACGTCCTCGGACGTACATAAGTTCAACTACACGGACGACACGGTAATCTTCACCCTGGACAACAGCCTTTCGGTAGGGGACGAGCTTACCTTTGCCGTTACTGATATTGACAGCATCATAACGGTAGTCCCAGATACAGGGGTTGACATCATAGGCAACGGGACCGGCCCGATAGACGGGGCCTTCCAGATTGACAGCCTCAATATCGGAAAGGTCAAGAAACTTGCAAGCAACCTCTATTACGCAATGGGGTACATCAAACCCTATTCCCCATCGGTTTCACTGATAGTTCCCACTTTGGACGACATCAATACAAAACTATACATAGATGGAAGGGAGTTTGCCGCAAGTTCAAACGGTGCATCTGTAAGCCCTACTGACCAATCAGGGAACAGCACACCGCTCACTTCAATAGATATTACAAAACAGACGGATTCGGACAGCGACCCTACCTTTTCTTTCAATGGGACGAGTTCAAGGATAAGCCTTGGGAACAACTTTAATTTTACGGCAGGTGTGGCCCAGTCAATAGGGATATTCATTTCCGCAGACGGTTTTGGAACAGGCACAAGGTTTTCCAAGAGGGATGATGCGACAGGGGGGTCGAACGACCATTTCGCAATCTATAACGGATATTATTACATGGGGAACAACGAAGGGAACCCCAGTTTTTCATCCACTACCAACGTGCTTATAACCCTAACCAAGACAACAGGGGATGTATGGTACATCTACGAAAATGGAACGCAAAGGGCCACGGGGGCGTGGACGAACGAGACATCCGCAGTCGATTTGTTGATAGGGGCGCAAGTGAACGGTGGTGGGTTCAGCGATTATTCCACAGGGGAGATAGAGGTTTTCTTTATCACAAACGATTTCATTACCAACACGGAGGCGGGAACCATCGCTACCGAAATAAGCACTAGATAGTGAAAAAATATCTTTGTATAATAACGTTTTTTTGTACGGCCCTTTTCTTCGGACAGGTTGAATACGGTGGCGGTTCTTCCGTTACAGGAGGCAGGGGATATGGTGTGTACCATGTAACCACATTGAACCAAAGCGGTGCAGGCTCCATAGAGGCCCATCTATCCTCCATAAGTTCGGCAGGGGGCGGTAATATAGTCTATGATGTTTCAGGGACAACGGAAATAACATCTTCTTACCTATATCTCAACGGGCTTAGCAATGTTACCATTTATGGGCAATTGTCGCCCAATGGTGGAATAACCTACAACGGGAAGATTTGGATAAACAACTGCAACAACATCAAGATAATGTTCATACGGTCAAGGCCCGACTATGTTTCGGGTGACGGATATGACTGTATCACTATTACGGGGTCGAGCAATATCTACATTGTCAATGGTTCTGGGGCATTTGCAGGTGATGAATGTGTTGATGTGAATTTCAACTCGGACAATATAACCATTGAGAAGTTTTTGGTCGGGGAAAGCAACACCGCTATGATATATGGAAACTCCGATACAGCGGATTGTGAGAACAACAGCCTATTGTCAAACCTTTCGGTATGGACCTCGCATAGATTTCCGGGCAACCTCAATTCAGATGGACGTATAGACGCGATCAATAATGTAGGTTTCGACATTACCCAGAGACTCAGCACCTATGCACAGGATGGAATGATCAATGAGATAAACAATTATTATATCTATGCGGGAAATGCATACGGTGGAAAGGTTAACGAGATCGTACAGGATGGCAGGACTCCACAAATCTATTCAGCAGGGAACGTCATCGAGAACGTACTTACCGATCCCGAAGCCGACAACTGGCCCTATCTACATGAAGAGTTCAACAACGGTGTCACGGTAGACCCCACGGATTATAGGGTACTTACCCCATACACGTTATTGGGAACCGCCTACCCGACAAGGAGTGCTGCAGATGCCTACACGTATGTAATCGCAAATGCAGGGGCGCACAGCACCTTGAACCTTGACGGCTCAATAAATGAGTATAGGGACGGCCCGGATTCAGCTTACATAACAGCGGTCACCACTAGGGATTTCGGTTTCAACGATGACAATTATACTGCTAGTTCAGTCTATACGGCATTTCAGGCAACGATAAGCTCAACCCCCGTGAATACGTTTTCGGGCCACGATACGGACGGTGACGGGATATATGACACATGGGAAACAGCAACCTATGGAAACCTCACAACGGTCAGCAATACGTCCGATAACGATTCCGATGGAAGAACCGATCTGGAAGAGTTCGGTGATCTGGTGTATGGCGACTCTGGCGGTGGTGAACCAGGAGGGGGCGGTGGCACCCCGAACGATTCATCCGGTAGCAAGAAGAAAAAGAAAAATATAGTAACAAATTAAATTCTTTAAATATGGAAAATATTGATTTGACAACGTTGGATTGGATTTCTGCGATAGGTTGGTCCTTAATCGGGATTCTGTTTCAGAAATCGTGGATTTTCCCGCATGGAACCACATCTTTCAGCCTGACAAGGTGGTTAAACGAAAACCTTATAGATGTTATCCGTGGACTATTGTTGACTTTGGTTGTAGTCAAACTCGGTGACATAGTGTTTCAGGTTTTATTTTTTGTGGGTATCGATCTAAGGGGTATCTCGGAAGCTATAAAGGAGGTTGGTGTAGACCCCATACAACTGTCGTTGATAGTTGCAATAGCCGCACAATACCTTTTGTACAAGAGGAAACAAAAAAGGCAAAGATAATTTATAACCTAATGACCCTAGTAAATATTGGATTCTTCTATTCTATCAGAAATTATAGGCGGCATTGTGGCGATAGTGCTCGCAGTAATAGCCTATTTGGAAAAACGGAAAGTAAAGCAGAAAGATGCCCAAATAGCGTCACTTCAAGAAGAGAAGAAGAGTTCTGATCTGAGGCTCAATCTAGTGGACAAGATATTGGACATTGCTCTTCTGGGCAAGATACAGGACGCTGTAAAAGTAATGTTTGAAGAGACAAAGGCAGATAGGTTTCTGATATTGGTGGCCATAAACGGGAAAGTGAACTTCAATGTTGTTTCTGTAATATATGAGCAGCACAAGGACACCAACTATAGGGGGAACGCCATTGCTAGGTACAGGAACCTTGAAATTGATGAAGATTATAGGGCCATGTTAAAGGATGCGGAGGCGAAATCCTGTATCGAGGTCAATGTTGATGAAATGAGGGATTGTCTTTTGAAAAGAATTTATCAGGTTGAGGGGGTCAAGCACAGCAATGTAAGACACCTTTTGAGGCTGCCCATTGACAGTGATAATGATGTTTTGGTATATAGCAGTGTGGCGACACACGACAATGAAATTTTCAATGTCTTGGAAAAGACCATTTTTTTAACACAATACAATTCAACCATAATCCCATCGTTGAGGCACATGATCAGCGAGTTTTGAATGTCATGAAACTAGAATTCAACAAAATAGCACAGGCGGTAATAATTTCCCTTCTGATTTCAATAGCGGGAGGGGTCTGGAAATTTTACCACGATTGGACCGTTGACGAGGCCACGGAAGAATCGGTAATGTTCGATAGCCCGTCCCAAAAAGTGATAACCGTTGAACATGCCGTGAAACTGAACACAACGGACATGGAAATAAAAATATTGCGCGATGCCGATATTCAGAAAACAATCCTTGAAAAACTAAAAAAGTTAGAGGAAAAAGCCGAAGAACAGGATAGTTTGACAAGGTTGGGAATCTATCTTACAAATAAAGCAAATAAGAACGTAGAGCACGTCCTGGACGATGTTCATTAAACCCGATAATATGAAACCGAGCAAAAAAATCATTGAGCACCTAAAAAAGTTTGAGAAATTACGGCTTTCCGCATATATGCCAATGCCAAATGACAGGTGGACCATAGGTTATGGGAACACTTTTTATGAAGATGGCCAACCGGTACGACAATTTGATAAAATATCGGAAGAGCGTGCCGAAGAGCTTTTTGACAATATCTTGGCCTCCTTCTCAGAGAAGGTAGGTAAAATGGTGACCTCAAAAATATCAATAAACCAATTTGATTCCCTTGTTTCTTTCGCATACAATGTAGGAGTGGAGGCATTAAGGACCAGTACTCTTTTGAGGCAGGTCAACAAAAATCCGGACGATTATTATGAAATCACGAAACAGTTCATGCGTTGGAACAAACAGAACGGAAGGACAGTCCAAGGATTGGTCAGAAGAAGGATTTCCGAGGCAAATATTTACTGCAATGGGTTTTAGTGTTAAATATCTGGTATTGTCATGCGCTTTTGTTTTTTTGTCATGCGGCACACGAAAAACTGAGATTGAACTTCAAAAAGCAAACACCGAAAGGCTCACAAAACTCGTGTTGCAGCTTCAAAACGACATCCAATCCAATGTCAGGATGACGAAAGTGGCAAAAAAGAAAATAATCGAGCCTGTAGACCCGTCAATCCCAAGCACCTACAATGGCCAAGACTTTAAAAATGCCAAGATAACAGAAGAAGAGGAAACCGTTGACAGCACCGCCACAAACACGGATAATAGCACCACTGACCTGAAAATAGAAGATTCAGAGTCAACTTCAAACAAAACCAAAAAAAAGGATGTAGAAAGCAAAAAGCCAAACCCTTGGCTGTGGTCTGGCCTTTTTGTTGCAATAATAGTTATATCCGGTATGTTGATAAAGTTCAGGCCATGGAGCCGCGTGAATTCCTGATCTGTTCGTCAATCGCCTTGAAAAACTGATATGCCACCTGTGGGACTATTGCGTTTCCGTAGGCTTTGATAGATTCTTTTCTCCAATTAGAAAAGGTAATTCCGTCCAGTTCGGGGGGTAGCCCATCATTTCGGCCACAAACCGGGGGTTGAGTTGGGAAGTTTTCCCAGAATCCTCCTGAAAAGCCGCCCAAGTTCTCAAATCGTTGGTTTCGTTTCTCCCCCTTTTCTGATAACTCTCCACTGTGGCCCCTCCCTTGAAATCTGTTGCAGTGGGTGTTGGAATCAATCCCGATTCTTTCAATCCTGTTTTCAGACACTTTCCTCCCTGTTGAAAATCCGTGTTCCTGTCTGCTCCTGATGTCGGAGTCGGCAACAGGCCCATTACCATGTAGTTCTCCAGGTACATGGCCCTCTTGGTTCCACCATACTTCTTTTTGCGCTTCAAAGTCTTTTCCCTGTCCGTATTCCTTGATTGTGCCATTGGCGTAGGCAATAAACCAGATTCTATCTCTTTTGTGGGGAGCACCGACACCCGCAGCCGGAACAACAAACGGCTGTACGCCATATCCTTCTTTTTCAAGGTCTCCACAGATGTCGTTGACAAGCATAGTTGCTTGTCGTGAGTATACCGCTTCATACTGGTCGTAATTCTCGAAGCGTACAATGCCTCTGCTGTCCACTCTAGCGAACATTTCGTGTTGCTCCATTGTGAGCAGACCAGTAACATTTTCACCAACCACGGCAATGGGCTTAGATTCCCGTATTGCGCGTAGATATTCCGGCCAGAGATAGCGGTGATCGTCAACCCCGTTCCTGTTCCCCGCGTTACTGAACGGTTGGCATGGGAATCCTCCTGAGAGTACATCGATTTTTCCTCTCCAAATAGTGAAGTCTGTTTTGGTGATGTCATAGTATGGTTTTGAGTTTTTCCAGTAGTATTGTATAATTCTTTGGCAGAAATCGTTTATTTCGCAGTGCATTGGCTGTCTCCATCCCAACACGTCCGCAGCATGTCCGAAACCATTTATTCCAGTGAACAAAGGCGCATGGGAAATGTCAATCATTTTTGAAGGTTTTTTTGAATTTTTCCAGTTCTTTTTTGTTTTCTTCCTTGGTCAATTTTTGGAAAAACTCCCTTAATGCTATTATGTGGCATTGTACAGTGACCTTTTCATATCCCTTTGTGTGGATTTTGGACAATACTTCTTTGATGTGGTTTTTTTCATAAAGGCTTCTGGCCTCTTTTTGTGAGTACTCAAACTCAATGGCCTCAACAGCGTCTTTGTGGACCCTTTTCTTATACTCTACGTCAGTTGGAAGAAATCCCATGTCGTAAAGAATGTGGTAAACATAGGACTTTCCATCCATTATGGCCCTTTTGTCGATGAAATATTCCAGGCATTCGGTCACGCCTTTGTTGATCCAATATCTTTTTTCCTTTTCGGTCAGAGATTGGCCCTGCTCTTTTTTGGCAATGTCAAGGTTGTGTTTTTGTCGAACAGAAATTTTCCATTGAACATATTTGTCCAACACTTGGGCCACATATTGTGTGTCAAAACGGTTGTAGTGCTTTACAGGCTCTCCCATTTCTACAAACCGCTCCAATTTAAAGGCGTAATATACCTCGTTTATGGAAAGCCTCTTAAAACGCTTTAAAACGAGTTCCGAAATTTCCTTTTTATCAAAATCGGTGATAGGATTGGTTATTTTCATGGCCTCGGCCACTGCGGTGAAACAAATGGCCAATTGTTTGGTGCGCTCATAACTGTCCATTGCGGCAAGTTTCGTGTGCTCCAAAACATCGTTCAAGAAATCAACTGGCCCAAGTGATATTTTTTCAGGTTTATATACTGCTAATCCCCCCATCCTTTAAGGTTTTGTTTTATTCGGTTGTTTTGGTCAGTGCTCTGTTTGGGTTTAAACTTTTCGTGAAAAACTTGGATATATTTAATTTTATCCTTGTTCTTGGACCTGAGTTTTGGAAGTGAAAGGAACGTTTTGCCCCAAAAATCATCCTCCCTAGCTTGTTTGGTCAAGAAAACAATGTGTTCAAACGGAACTTTATCGATTCTGCTCAATTTATCGATACAGTCCATCCACGATTCCTCCATGGCCTTTGTCCTTGGCCTCAAACTCTCAGGAAATAAAGGTAACACCTTTGAATAACAATCGATTACCCCTTTCTTAAAAGTTTTTTCAGACTTTTTCAAAGCATTTCTATTATTATTTACATCTTCATCTTCATCTTCATTTTCTAAAGGCAATGCCGTGGCATTTGCCGTGGTCTTATTACGGCTTTGCCGTTTCCTTCTTTTTTCCCAACCAGAAATAGCCCTTTGCCTTTGTTTTTCAGCATGTTGCGCTCTTTTGTCCGACTCGATCTCCAATCGCTCATTAAAAAAAAGTCCTTTTTCGTCCCTTTTGAATTTGGCCAATACGTCTGCCGTGGCATTTGGTACGGCAATTTTTATGGCTTTGTCCGATAATCTGCCCTTTTGGTGCTGCAGACAAAGAAGTGTAATGTACTGGCCCCTTTCCTCAAATGTAAGATCGGAAACACCGGTAAGGAAATCGGATGAATAAAATAGAAATGCAGGGTCTTTTGACATAGTAGAAAGAAAAAGATGGCGCAAATAGGGTGCGCCATCCGGTTAATTAGTGCTCAATGATTACAACCCACTCTTGAAGAAGCCCTATTTCTTCCTCAATTCGCTTTTTAAAGGTTTCCTCTATCAAATCCGCAGCATCCATACTTTCCAAGAAACACTGTATAGTATTGGTTCCGACGGCACGAAGGTTTATCGCCATGGTCAATGCAACGGGAGATTCGCCCTCTATTATTGGAAGTTCCATTACAAACTCCTTCGGAATGTTAGATTCCACTGTCTGTTTGAACTTTAGGCTCACATTTCCACGTTCATCGTCATGGTCCTCGATTTCACGCTGAATCTTTGCATTGAGGTTTTTAAGCTCCTTGCAAATGGAGGCATGTGAAGAATGGTCTGGGAAATAACTTCTCATAAGCTTCAACTTACGGTGCAGGTCATCCGGGGAGTACGCCTTATTGTTGTCGTTGATTCCAAGAGCCTTGAACTTTTTGGACTTTTCAATTTTCCCGACAATTGTGTGTTTGTCCGTTGAGCTTTGTGGGTTGATTACAAGTTCAATCTTCCCGTTCTCCACATCAACAAGACAATGCCTGTCACAGTCTTTGAATTGATCTCCGCGTACCTTTACAAACCTAGAAGGGGAATCAATGTTACCACTGATCTCAATACATTTGTTGTTGTGTTGCTCTGGTGCATCACCCTCTAAAATAAGAACGGTGTTTAGCCCCATTTCAAGTGCTTTTTCAGCAATCTTTCCTTTCAAATATTCATCCATCTTAATTGGCTATTTTGATTACACGTTGGCGTTCACCTGCGGTCATTGGCCTAACTTCGATGCAAACGCCCTCTTCATCGAAAATTGCTATTTCTTGGCGCTCAGGGTCATCAACCAAGAAAACTTTACCATGTCTCTGCTCGGATTTGAATTTCACTGCCTGTCCAAGCAGTGCGTTCTCGCCTTTTAAGACCTTGATGGAAGCATTGAATTCATCGTTGATACGCTTTTTCTCAGCTTCGATCTCACCGATTTCAATACCATTCTGCGTATAACGCTTTTCACGGTCCTGAATCTGTTCCTCCGATAATTGAACGCTGTAGTTACGCTCTTCGGAGGCGTATGCCACGGCATCAATGTTTTCAAGCACATCCTTTTTGGACAGCTTTTTGAATTCTGGGGCATAAATCTGCCCTACTTTAAAATTTGACATAATGTACATTAGCGATTGACCTTTCCATCGCGAGGTTTAAATGATTAATTAATCAAATTGCAATTCTATTTGTTCCAGTTGAAGGAAGTCTGAAAACTCCTTTACACCGCGTTTTTTCCATTGGTTGAACTTAGCCCTTCGCCTTTCGGTGGCGTTTTTCACTTGGCCCAATGCATTTGTCTGATGCGTGAGTATCTCATAATCATCAACAGTTTCAAAAAGTCCCGATCCGAATGGTTTATTGTCCGTTTCCACAACCTCAATGATACCCATGTCCAATAAATCACTTACACGGGCCACTACTGTCTGCAGCTTCATCCCAAGCCCATCCGCAATGAGTGGCCTTGAAGTGAACCGGTTCTTGATGATGTAGTTGAGAATCCTGCATGAGTCGGTCTTTATCTTACCAGACTCAATCTGGTTCATCAAAGCCTTTATTTTAGTCTTGTTGTTCATGTTATTTGGCTTTAAATGCTTTTGTTATCTCTTCTTCCATTAATTGCGAAAGCTTATCGCTTGGAGTAAAATTAACATAGGTTTCACCAACGGGACTATCCGTTATTGCTTCCCAAATATCGTATTTGACAGATATTTTGTTTTCCTCCGGCAACCATTGTACACGTTTCGGCAACAACACTGCCGTTCTATTGTTCAGTCCCTTAGCCATTGTTTTTAGATTCAATTTCATCTTCCTCATGCTCGTTGAAAACCCTATCAATGATCTCTGAAACGTAATTATAGGTCATTTTTTCAGGCGCAATGTTTGTAAGCGCATCCAATAAAAGCGAGAAATATGCAATGTCCACACCTATCAACTGCTCTTGAAGCGTAATCGGGTCTTTAAGGTCAAGCTCCGCAACCTGCCAAAGTATCTTCAAGTAAGTCCCTGCAGATATTGTGAATCCACGTTTGATGAATTTCTTGGTGCGGATAATGGATGTCAGTGGGTATTTTGACCCAATATAGGTAAGCTCCCTTGTCAAAATCGCTTCCATGGCCTCATTTCTTAGAACAAGCTCCCTTTTACCATCGTTTGAATGATAATAGCTTGTGGCATGGGCAAAATCATAGTTTTCATGGATTGTGTCCGCATCACCAAAAAACCTGATCACCAATTGGATGTCATCCGATAAAGTAATTGCGTTTTCAGTAAGATAAACAGGGGTATAGGTCCCCTCTTCCGGCAATTCAGTGTTCTTGGATGACCTTGGATCGGTCTTTCTCCAATATCCGATATGCGGAATATAAATTTTTACCCTGTCCTCTTCAACTCTTTCAAGCCCCTCCTTGAACATTTTCCATTTGGATTGGTCCACATCATTCTCATAGTGCTTTTCAGGAATGTTTTTACTGTCAACCACCTCTAAAAGCGAGTCTGAAATGTTATTTACATAAATCTTGGAAATGTCCTTGATGTAATATTCGGAAACCAATCTTGCGGTTTCCATGGTCTTAAAGTAAACATCAAAGTCATTCACTTTTTCACGAAGGAGCATTGATGCGATGCTTCCACCGGTAACTATGAAATCCCTTCGACATGCATTCCTTACCTTTTCATCGGAAATGCTGTCAATCCAATCATCTATCTTGGTAGAGATTATTTTTTTAATCGTTTTAGTTTTCATTATTTCTGGTTTTAAGATTACTGTTCAAATCGTAAATTATAACACCGCTCACCTGTTCAAAAGAAGCGTTCACCTGCTCTGCAATCACATCTATGTCCTCATTTCCATTATAGAAAAGTTCAAGTATTGCCAATTCCTGTTCCTCCGATACCCCAAGCCAATCCCCAGGAAGGGAAAGAATCTCTTTTATCTTTCTGATCTCAGGATAAGTGAAGTTTGAAATTCCGCTCAACCTCTGTGACATGGTGGATTCGCTCAACCCGATTTGCTCCCCCACCCACTTGGAGGTCCTCCCCTGTTTTTTGATTTCTGACCTTATTAGGCTACCCGTTATGTTTTCCATTAATTTTACTGTTAGATTCAATGTTTTTTCTCCTTATTTTTTTCAAAGCCCTCCTTGATGGCAAACTGCCCAAAGAATCGATTTCCACTTGCAGTTCAGAAATCCTTCTGAGAAGTTTTTCAACCCTGTTCTTCGGACATTCGCCCGAAACAACGAAATCAACATAGAGCTTTCGTTCATTTATTTTCTCGACCAATACATCAAGAATGTTCATAAACACAATATTTTTCAGGATATATGCCAAGGGAAAGGTTTATTTCATTCCTAAGAGCTATCCTTGCTTCCATACCGTAATTTTTTCCCTCTTTTTTCAGAAGGTTGGCAATATCATTGGCCAACTTGTAAAAATTCATGTACTCTTGGTTGGTGTACTTCAATGCGGGACATTGCCTCATTGAAGATAAAAACTCATAATACCCCTTCCCGTATTCATCCATCAACTTTTCCCTCATAAGGCCATCATCATTGTGCGAATGGTTGGATTGCGCGCTTTGGCGGTGGATATTGTGGAGGTTCAAAGAAATCGTCCTATTTCCTCCCTTGCTGAAAATATGGCCCCCATGGATTCTTCCTGCATGGTAACCAAGGGCCAAACATGGCAGCCCAATATCTACCAACCTAGCTATCTCCTGAACCCTCTCCTGCAGTTTTGGCCTCCAATCGGTCAGATTGTCCTTAAGCTCTCTTTCCCGTTCTTTATCGGCCCTTAAACTGGCTTTTTCAACACGGGGATCAAAAACCTGAATCTTCCAGAGCTTTCCGGCCTCTGTTTCGGTGGCCCACTCCATCAAACAAACTGGACAAAGACCATTTTGCCTACGATCAGATGGTTTTCCACATCCGGAAACACCCTTGGCCCTGCCAATTCCTTTACATTTTTTCATCTTATCCGGCCTTTTGCGTGTTCAAATAATTCATCTTGCTTGAATTTCCAGTCCTGAGAATATGGATATGCCCTGATAACAGCAATAAACTCCCTTCCCATAATGTCATCTATTCTTCCAATAAAGCTAAACTTCCTGATTTCTTCAAAACGATGCACTCCTATTTCAGTTAAAAAACTTCTGAAACATTTTTTATCAACAGCCACAACCCCAATTGTTTTCATTTCAAATATCCGGTTTCAAGTTCTTCCTCGCATTTTACCCTCCTTACAAAGTAAAGATTGTCATTGGTTTCTTCGTTAAGACTGTCCTCGATGAAGTTGGCCCCTTCTTCTGAACAAAGGGAAACCGACAACCGCCTGATCACTTTTTCAGTATGGCGCTCAACAACTTCAATGTATTTTCTCATTTTTTATGTTGGTTTTCAATACTGTCCATCAACCTGTTGTTCTGTTCGCTAAATCTCCAAAAATCATTGTTACATGATTTGTTTGCTCTCTTCTCCACGTATAGAAGACAAGACAAAACGAACAGGGCCAAGAACAAAACCACTATAGTTAAATTTTTCTTCATTTCTTCTGTTGGCTTCCAATCGAGTATTTTATTTGTTTCAATCAGGGCTTCCCTAAGCCTTTCTATGATCTGCTTTTGGGAGGCGGTTTGTTGGGTGGCTTTTTCCAATTTATAGTCAGCAAATGCCTCCATCATGAATTTTGGAGTAACATAATGGCCCTCGGTTGTTTTGATTTTTGTTTCAGTTGCCTGTTTTTCATCCCAACCCCTATGCCTTAAATATTCAGTTGTATTCATGTCTGTAGTTTCCATCACTATTCCTTTATTGTCCTGTTTTTAGTAGTTTTTTGATTTCTATCAGATCCTTGTCCATTTTGGAGCTTGTCCTGTAAATGCATAGACCGAATATTCTTGATGAATAGATGCCAAATAATTGATTGAACGTTGCAAACTCATCCTCGGTCAATTGCTTTCCCTTTCCTCTCAAAAGGGCTTTCTTGACCTTTGATTGCCTGTTGATCACATAGCTACCGATTATCATAGTCTATTCCTTTATTGGTTTTTAAAGTGCCTTTCAGCTTCCTTTTTATGGTTTCCATTGTATTGTTGTTTTTAATTATCAATTGTCAAAAGGCTTATTATAACCATGATGAATATTCCTATAGACCCACCACAAACAGCGCTTATTGTCGTCATTTGGTGGGTTAATTTGAGTGCTGATTCATTTTGATTCAGTACACACCAGGCGATTGCGATTGACAATATTGCAAACAACAGGAGTCCTATTACTAAATATCTCGCATTTTCCATTGTGCGTATTTAAAGAAAAAGGTGTTGATTGTTCTCGTCCTCAGTATCATCGTCAGACAAAAATGCGGATATAACAAAGATGCTTCCCAAAATAGGAACGTGCATCAATATGGCCAAAAACCAATCTTCTGCGGCCATTTTAAATTCTGGATCATTGGCCATTTCCGCAGAAAGTGTGCGCCAATAAAGCTTTACCGTAACGACCCAAAGAACCGTTGTCAATAGAATCAAAAGAGTTATAAAGTACTGCATTTCATTATGTTTTTAAGAGTTTGCCCATGTATTCTCGACCAATCACAATCCGCTCTTTATAGAACTCGATAAGGTCTGGATTGAAAATGCTCGTTTTCTCGACAATCCTTTCTTCCAAAGGAATATCGTAACCTTCGCCAAACCATTCATCCTTGGAAATTTCCATGTTATGGTTTGGATTGCTATAGATGAAACGATCATAGTCGTAAATCATCATTTTTTCGACTTCCCTACACTTTTCCACGTAGTCATCCCAATATTTGTCATTGGCATCACCTGGACACTGCAGGGCATAGAACCACTTTTGTTTCTCATTAAAAACTTGGTGCTCTGTCGCATTTACCAAAATATATGCCGTGGTCCATTTTTTGGCCCCTGTTAGCCACATATACCCTTGGTTCTGGGTTTCGTATGCAGGGTCAAGATCATCCTCTTCAAAAGCGAAGGTTTCCAATGACCAAGAGCATTTTGTGTCAAACCCCTCTTCACATTTTTTGATGTCCTTGTTGTCCAAAAGATCAGGCTCCCCGGAAACCCAACCATTCCTTAAACGAACAGTGTTTTTAGAGAAAAGTGTCTTTATGCCCTCTTTGTTCCTGAAATCCTGATAAACGGTGATAGCCTCTTCCTCTTGTTGGATTCCCTTTTGGATGTATTGATTGGTAAATGGAAAATTACGGTTGTACTTTTCCATCCTGAAAATCTTCCGAAGCTCCGATTGCATTGTCTTTGGAATGGTTTTGTCCTTATGGCCCTCTATGAGTTCCATCAGTTTTTCATCCATAGTTGTGGTTAGGGGCTTTATGGCCTTTCCGGTTTCGTCCTTTTCACCAAGGGCGGCACCCATCTTCCTTTTTTGGAGATAGGCCATTTCTTCCAATTGTTTTTCAGTAAGTCCAATGGTGCCCCCTGTAATTTTTGATAGCTGCGAACACCTGAATTCGTAGTTTGAGAAATCCATTACTAAACCATTTTTTTGTTAACCGACTCAAACACATCTTTCCCAAACAAAGCCTGTAAAGCCGTTTCAAAAATGTAAGCTTTGTAATCATTGTCCTCATGGAAATTATCGCTCCACACAAAGTCTATGTAGCCTTGACAGGTGTCTTTTAAGTCTGTTAAATTCATTTCACCATCAGTAAGCATTTTAGGCTTTTCAACAACAATTGGTTTAGAACCTTCATATCCATGGGCCGAATTACCAACTTCAATTTTATCAAAATCTACCTCCAAATCATTTTCATCGGCCTCTTTGTTTCTTTGGATCGATTCATCAATGGCCTTTTCAAATTCTGAAACCGGTTCTTCAAACTCAACATCTTCAATTCCCTCAAACTCTTCTGAATTCTGGTTTTCAAAAGGATTTTTTTGCTCCCCATTTTGCCGAAACGATTTTATGTTCTCAACAATGGTATCAAACTCTTCATCTGTTTTGGTCTTGATGTCAATGACAGGAACATACTCTGTGTTCTCTCCAACAAAAGCATCTGAAAAATTGAACTTTAGCCCCAATTCATCGGTCAATATCTTTGAGCGTTGGGCCATTTTGTTCTCAGCTTCCTTGGCAAGCCTCATTTGCTCTTTTTCTTGGGCAAGCTGCTCTTCTTGCTCCTGCAGCCTCATTTGGCGATCTGCTTCTTCCGCTTCTCGTTTTTCTTGGGCATGTTGCTCTTTTTCAAACTCTGTTTTTTTATCAGAAAGGACTTTTTTATAGGCATCTTCCGATAAACTCCAAAGTGTGGCCATGTCAACATCTACACCATATTTGTTATATGGTAAAAGTTCCTCTAGCCTTTTAGCTTGGAGTTGGGAACGCTTTTTTTCTTCCTCGGCTTCCTTGACCAAACGCTCGTTTTCTTTTCGCTGTTCTTCCTCTTTTTTAACCAAGGCTTTTTTCTCTTCTAATTTTGATTTGGAACGATTTACGGCCTGATTAAAAAGTTCTTCAAATTCCATGAAATCATTATGGACGATGTGCTCATTCACAACCTCATTGAAAAGGGCATCTACTCTAAAAACCCCTGCGTAAATCAATTTTTCCGAAATACGGTTCAACTCAAACTCAGCCTTATCGATGGCATCTTTTATTTTTTGGACACGTTGGCGTTCCTCTTCTGCCTTTCGCTCTTTTTCAGCCTCTTTTTCAGCCTCATAACGTTTAACCTCTTCCTGTTGCTTGGTTTCATGGGGAAGAGTAATGTCAATCAATTCTTGGGTGGCTGATCCAACATTCGATCTAAGGTCCTTCAACTTGGAGGCAATGGCCTTGTCCTGGTTTTGAAGAGTTGTCCGGCAAGTGACCAAAGCGGTCCTGTTTTTTTTGGCCTCTTGATAGGTTTCGTTGTCAACGATTTTTATGAATGGATTCTCCTTTACGGCCTGTAGTTGCTTTTCTTTCCACCCTTGCAATTCAGGGAGTTTTTTTGGGTCTATTTTCTCTAAATCGAATGTTTCGGTATTTTTTCCCATGGTTTTAAGATTGAATAAGTTCTTTTACAATTTCTTTGGTCCTCCAATTGGCATTTGACTGTTTTTCCCATTTTTTAAAGCCAATATTGGTTGCGACATTTACCCCGTGTGAAATCTGGGCAATCTGGTTTCTTATTGCTGTCATTCCTTCCATCACTTGCCTTTTTTCAATATTTGTTCCTTCGCATCAATATCGGCATGCAGGACCTTTTCCGATTCTGGAATATTGGCCCTTGCAAAATCAATATCATCTTGGGTTTCGATACCATCTACCAACATCCGCATCCTTTCGGCATCAGGGTCAATTTTCGGAACGGTATTGTCAGCGTAGCTAATGTCCTCAGTAACTTCACCAGAACTTTCATCAAGAGAAAGAATGCCTTGATCACTTTTTATCCCCATCTGCATTTCAAGGCTCAATGGAGCTTCCCCTGCGTTCAAGTGTAGTTTTGAAATGGTTTTCAGGGCCATTTTTTCGTAATCGTCCACCCAAAGCCCCCTGTTGTATTTAAAGGTTTGAGAGAATTTTTTGCCGTGGGCCGTCATTTCCTCTTTGGTCATGAAGAATGTTGACTCAAAACCATTGATCAGTTTGAAATAGGAAACATAACCAACTATCGGGGTTTTTTGCCTTTTTTCAAAATCCTGAATCCATTCAAATTCCATAACTCCGGATAAGTGGTCCACCATCTTAATTTCTCCTTGGCGCACATCCTTGCAATTCATAGCCAAAAACTGACCGCTTCTTGTAGCAAGTTGCTTCAAACCCTTATAGCCAAGAATGAATTGAGCCTTTACAATTTTACTTCCGTCCGGCTGTTTTTCATTGAACGGAACTATGTATGCTTGGCCTATGGCATTGTTGAGGGGAAGATTGAGCGTAGCAGCAGTCAAGGCTGCAGCCACAATGGAATTTGGCTCGGCCTTTGACAGCATTTCGTTTTGGCTTGCTATCTGAATAATACTTGTAGTAAAAGTCGGTGCGTTCTTACCAACAATTTCGGCAATTTTGTTTTTCATCAAATCGCTGCTCAACACAGCTTTTAAGGATTTAATAGTACTTACTTGTGACATTTTTTAAATTTTAGTTTTGACTTGCTTTTATACTGTTCTTTTTCAAGATTTCATCGATTTCCCCATTGAAATCAATGGTATCTCTAAATTGTGGGTATCTCCTGAAAATTTCTTGGCTCAAATTGTGCATATTGAGAAAAATGGAGAACATATTCATAATTAGAGCATTGTTCATCCTTTTTTCGGTTACTGAATCAAATTTCTTAGAGAAATATTCCATTTGTTCAAAAAGGTCATCATCCGATAATTGAGAATAATCGGTGATTAGATATTTTTTTATGGTGGTGGGAAATTTCATTTTTTGGTTTTAATGATTAAAATTCGTTATTCAAACTTAAATAAACTTTATTTATTCAGCAACTTTTTGTTGCCAAAATTCAAGTTCTTCCCTCAAAATTTTGGTATAGGCTTTTTGGAAAATTTCAAGATTTTCGGAATCCTGTTGTTCCAAGGTCAATTCTTCATTTTCAATGATTTCCTCAACTTCTTTGAAAGCCTTGTTTTTTAGGGAATCCAAATGATTTTTTACCCTTCGTATATTTTGGATCAAAAGTGATTTTCTATTTAAGAACATTTTTAATGAAATTGATTGTTCTTTGCTTCGTTCAACATGGCTTCAAAGGCCAGTTTTTCATGGGGTGTCATTTCTTGGTAACTACTGAACCCATAAGTCCAACGCCCATTTATAACCCTCATTTTTGGAACCGGCACTTCTTTTACAAATAAATCGTCCATTTTTAGTGTTTTAGAATTACATCAAACCTTGCTTTAGTTTCAGCAATTATTGATTTTTTTTGGTTTTCAGTAAGCCTTATTTGAGTGTGTTTTTGGAATATTCCTATCAAATGGGAATACGCCTCTGGATTGTTTGTATAGAAATCCTCAAATGTATCAGGCTGTTTTTTAAGCTGTTCTATCAAATTTTTTATACCCCTGCCATCCTCGACCCCCTTACCAGAATACCATTGTTTCTTTTTCCAGAAAACTATCGTCTGGACACCTTTTTTTATGGTGATCATACTTGCATCCTGGGCAACGGAAAATCCAAGTTTTTTTATCTCGGAAATTTCAGTGGCAAATTGCATTTTTTATGGATTTTTCAGTTATTTAATATTTTTATCAGTTCTTGGCCCATGCAAAAAAGTCCGATGCAAAAGCCGATAAGAGAGAGCAAAAGCTCCCAATTGTTTTTCAGGTATTTCATTTTTTATGGATTTGATTTTTTAGATCATTTCCATATGGTGTTGTCAAATGTATTTTTGGTAATTTTCTTTGAAAATTTGCATTGCCTCAGGTGGACTTATGAAATAAAGTCTTTTACTTTTTGATTCGCTTGCCTTTACTTTTCCAAATTCATGCCTTACTGTTACGGTAAAAGCATTTTCTGAGGAAAGTTTTTTAAGCGGTGAATGATTTTTTAAATCAACTGTTTTTTTGATGGTGTGATTTTCGAAAACCCTGATAAATGTTTTGTAAACATCATCAACGGTTGTTTTTTTAAAGCTAATTGACACATTAGGCCCAAATGAAATTCGGACAATTTCTTCTTTTTCAGTTTTATAAATTTCCATTTTTATATTTTTTAAGGTTATTCCCCGTGTAGATACTCTTCAATCAATTCTTCTTCGTTATCAGGCTCGAAATTCGAAACCCAATATTTGCCGTCTTTTTTATAGAGACAAACTATTTCATGATGCTTTTTGCAATCATTTGCCAATTCTTTAGCGTTTTTTAGGCCCGTGGCCTCCAAAGGGAAAACATACGAGATAACAACAGCCGTTTCAAATGGATCATATCCCCGAATATCAAAAAGATTGTCCAGAAGAAAATCCAAATGGATGTGGGTTTTGTTGGGTTCATTTGGGAATATTTCCTTTACGGGGTCATCAAAATGGAAAAGTTCCCCGTTTTTATAAAGCTCCTTTATAAATTTGTCGGCCTCTGAAATGGTTTTTATCTCTTTTGGCAATGTGGTTTTCATAATAATCAATTTAAGTGGATAGATTTTTTATAAATCAATTCATCTTTTGCCCCAAAATCCGGGGTTTTTACTTCGATTGAGCATGCTGTCTGGAATTCCAGATAAATCAAAAATTCCATTATATCGGGTCCAAATTCCATTTTAATAAACAGATGTTTCGTTAATATTCAGATCAATTTTAAAATCACCATCGTCATGATACATAGTTGCTGCGTTTTCTACCGTCTTGCCATGGTAATTTTCTATTAAAAATCCATAGTCCAACGCTATGTCTTTGCTTCCAAAATGCTCTGATAGTGCAAGCATCAACATTTTTTCAAACTCGCTGTTATCCCCATTATGGGTTATAGTGGCGATTATTTCTTTCGAGTCCTGATCTTGTACGGTGAAAAATCGCTTTTTGAGCCCATCTAAAAAACCAAGACGGATCAACTCATCTTTTTTATGTACGGTGTTGCTTTCAAAAGTAACCCCGTTAACCTCGCAAAGAATTTTAAAATATCCTTTATAAATTTTATCCTCCTTTACTACTGTTTCAATCGATTTCACATTTATTTTTTTCATAACCTTGGGATTTATCCAAACATGGAGTTATAATGTTTTGCACTGGTTATTTCAAGGGTAACCAATACTTTTTTGTTTTGTTGGGCCAATTGGCTGATCAAATAAGCCTCTCCCAATTTTAACGGATTTTCAAATGTGCTTCCGTTGTTCATTGTAACGATACATTTTAGGTATTTTTTCATGGTATTACGATTTAAATTCCTTTATGCAATTGACCACAAGTTTTTCAAGTTCCTGAGTTTGTTGGTCATAATATTCATTAAAAATATCTTGGGCCTCTTCGCTCATTCGTTCAGTTCCTTCTTCGGATTCCACAAAAAACCCATTTCGGTTTTCTCCCCAATCTTTTTGAGCCAATAAAACCGCTGTTTCGCTGGCTTGCTCCATTATCAAACTATTGATTTTTTCGTTTAAAATTCCCATGGTATTTAGATTAAATTCGTGATTCCGGCCAATGATGTTAAATAACTCCCCTACTAAGGCAAAGAACCGTTTCAGGGAGTAAAACACCGCTTGTTAACTTTTCTCGATCCTAAAAACATCGTAAGATTTACCGCCTGCGATGGTTTCAAAGTCGTAACCGATTGCCTCAAATATTCTAGGGTAACATGAAACACCTACGCCACCCTCCAATCTTGGAAGTGTCGAATATCCGCTACCGTACCCTATCAAATCCCTATTTTTTGCAGAAATGTCTTTGTTTTTGGCAATATACAAGCTCCTTAGTATGGGGTTTACTTGGTTGACCACTTGGGCTACCGCTGTTGAAAGTTTGTCATATCCGCACCCGCCTATGCTCTCAGATTGAAAATAAAAATATTTTGTTTCCCCGTTCAAATCTTCAAAGCTGCCTTTTATTTCGGCTTTTGGATTTGCGCCCCATGTACGATTTTTTTTCCATTCAACACTAATTGTTGCTTCAATCAGTTTTCCAGAGGACAAAACAGCGTTAAAATGTGAAAGGCTTTTTTGTAACTCTTTTTCGTAGTTCTTTTTGATTCGATCAACCAAATATCTTTTGATGTCGTTAAAAGAATCCCAATTATGTTTTTTGCTCCATGGGGTTAAAAATTGTTTCATTCTCCAACAGTCTTTAACCTCTTTAACTGTGGTGTAGTCATCCATGAAAGAAACGGTTTCTTTTTCCCTTTTCTTTACATCTGCAATTACTTGCTTTTTCAGTGCGGTTAATTTGTAAGCTCTCATTTTTCGGTGTTTTAAGATTAAAATTCGTTCCCTCTGCCAATCGAATGACCACCAACTTAATGGGAGGGATGTTTTTAGTCCAAATATTGGTTTATATCTGAGTCAAAAGAATTGTGAATGTTACTAACAACTATGTCACATTGGTCTAAATCCAATTCGCTCATATCATAGCCCATTTTTAAAGCAAATTCATTTACTAAAAGAATTTCCTTAAGTTTTCGCTGTCCTAATTTTCCGCTCATAACCCTTAATTTAAATATCCTGTGTTAACTCGGCCCGTGAAAATGGCGTAAACCAAGGAAGCAACCAAGGGAAGTATAACAATAAAGAAAATGATCAATCCGATGTCGTTTGTCGTAATTTTTGGAAATTTCATGGTGATATGTTTTAGATTAAAAGTTTAAACAAGATACTACCAAAAGAGCATCCAGATACAAAGTAATAACCAGAGCTTTTGCAAATTGTTTTGTTGTTCCTTTGAACGCTGCAGAAATAATAATGCTTAACATGGTGTTTTGGTTTTAAGAGGCTCAGCGCCTTAATTCGTTATAACAAATATAAAGAAAACTTTAATACAACAACGGGTATAATGTTTTATTATGAAAACTTTAAAATTTCTTAAGTGTGGTGAGTTTTGTAAATAACTGATAGACAGACAACTAAAATCCTATTTTACATAATGTTTTTGATTACGGAAAATTACGGTTTCCCTTTTCGCTATATTTGACCCTGACAATTGACCCGAAACAAGCCCGTACAATGACAGAAACAACGATTTTAGAGCGTTTCAGAATTCCAAGACATTGCCCTACGTTTTCAAGTTCTCGGCCCGTGAAGAGAGGGAAACCCCCTAATAAGAGAAAGACAAAAAAAATAGCCGATCCCAACCCTTTTCCCTTTTCCCTTTTTTCGCAAAATCAGGCTTTTTCCGTTTTACCCTTTAATGTTAAAACGGGGTGTTTTCTGGGGGAGGACGTAAAAAAACGTGCGAACAAAACAAAAAACCGCTAATAAACTTTTTAAAAGATGGATGAAGATTTAGAAAAAAATGCTTTGAATGCTGCGAAATTGGTTGAATTTGATGCGAAACCGGTTGAAAAGGCTTTTGTTGACGAATATTTCCGTAATGGCTACAATGCAACTAGGGCAGCGCTGGCGATAAAGCCCGATTTAAGCCCAAATAGCGGGGAAACATGGGCCAGATCGATATTGAAAAAGGAAAGGGTAAAGCTATATCTAAAGGAAAGGCAGGCGATTCTTAGGGCAGAATCAAACATTGAGCAGGAACAAATATTAAAAGAGCTTCTTTCTTTTGCCTACTCTGATGTTACCACCTTCATTGGCCTGACTCCCGAAGAACTAAAGAGCCTACCTACTGATGTAAGGCGCTGCATAAACTCAATGGACACCACAACTAAAACATGGTTGGACCCAAAGACAAAGCAAGTAGTAAAAGAAGTAACCGTTAAGCTTAAATTAGTCGATAAATTAAAGGCCATCGATATGATTAGCAAGCATATCAATTTCTATGAGGCCGATAATCGTAGCAAATCGGGTACTATTGACCTTTCCAAAGCCACAAACGAACAACTAAACACCGTGTTAGACCTGATCAAAGCACAGCAGGAAACAAAACAACTCAATCAATAGTGTTGCAATTGACTAACAAAAACACCTGTATAGATAGGGTAGTGTTAACATAATACAACACAATGACAGTGATCAACAGCATGCCACACACAACCCACGGCACATGCCACGGCATAGGGTAGGGGTACAACCCCCCAAGGGGGTAGCCTGGACAGCCCTATCCCCCACCGCACGAAATTTTTTTTGGGAATATCAAAAGTGCATACATTTTGTTGGGAATAGCTAACAAAAACAAAAAAGAATGGTTATATTTGTTGTGTAAAACTAACATTATGGAATTATTCAAGAAAAAAAAGCCATCTGATGTGTATTTAGTTGATTTTAGCAGGATGTTGTTTGAGGACAACAATCGTTTGAGGGCTGAGTATACGGAAGCTCGTTCTGAGATATTGAGGTTACAGCTTCAAGTGAACGAGTTGAGGGGTATTTTGAACACGAAAGAGGTTGACGACAGTGTTTTTGTTTCATTGAAGGATTCTGAAAAAAAATCGAACGCCAAGGCGTTGTCACAGAGTATGGAAATACGCGCGGCAGAGGTTTTGGGGAGGAAGATGATGGCAGAGGTTTCGTCCAACAGGAGGTTTGTGGATGGATTGATGAAGGTTTTCTCGGAAATACCCAATGAGAAGATACCGTGTGGGTATGGAGAGCAGTTCATTCATAATACTGATACATTTAGGGCCAAATCGGTAGTATTTCAGTTATTGGATGATGTGAAAACAGGTAAAATAGTATTGCAGAATGGAAGAGTATAAGGAAATCCTGAAAAAAAATTCCCTGACGGGAAAGGATATGGCCAAGATGTTGGGGATGTCGTATGGGAGTTATAGGGCCGCAATGAGCAAGGGAGCAAAGAAAGGTGCTCCACGATGGGTAAAGGCGTTTGTTATGGGTTTCACGCTCGGCTGCGCCTCGCAGGGTTCCGACTCGGACGAAACATAGGCCTGAAATTCAAAAATCAAATATATGGGATTGATCTGTTACATTTTCGGACATTATTGGGTAAGGCATGATGCCGAAAAGCACAATAGGAGGAAGTGCCGTGTCTGTGGTGCCAAGCAATATTCGCATAAGGTTTTTCCGGACAATTGGTTTAAAGTTCATTGAGCATTACCTGGATTTGTTTTCATGTAAGGGTTATTGAAAGGGACATGGTGTAATTGGCTAACACGGCAGACTTTGGTTCTGCAGTATGGGGTTCGAGTCCCTGTGTCCCTACAAATGGCGCATTGTCCGAGTGGTCAGGTGGCAGACTGCAAATCTGCTTACATCGGTTCGAGTCCGGTATGCGCTTCAACGGTTACATAGCTCAGTTGGTTAGAGCACCTGACTCATAATCAGGGGGTCATAGGTTCGAGTCCTTTTGTAGCCACTAATTTAATTTTAAAACTATGTCAAAATTTATTAAAGAGGGTCCAGATAAAAGAGGACGAACCCATATTATAGAGGGAGAAGTCAAACCAGGAAATGTTTTTTCAATAAACCGTTTTATATGTGAAGTCCAGAACCAACAAACTGAGAAAGAAACACAGCAGGTAGCTGATATGATTGTAAATGCACTAAATAAATAATTTTATGGCACTATTTGAAAGAATGAAGGAATTGGCCGATAAGTTCAATTCGCTTAAAACGGACAGGGAAAGACTTGTTTTCCTGAAAGAGCACAACGATGTGATGAAGGTTGTTTGCGATAACGATCAGACAATGGTTGAGTTTATTCAGCCATCCACAATGGACGATGAAGTTTTTGAGGATATGTGCGAAGAGCTTTACCCCTTGGAGGACTTTGACAATTATCATGGTTGGACCGATGGAATAATTGAATTATTTGAATTTGCAGGGATAACTGCTGAAACCTGTTGATTGATACTTAACCACTTACGTTTGCAAATTTGAACAAAAGGTTTATATTTGCAGTGCCGGACAGTCCAGTTCGGAATATAAAACTTGTGCAATGGATCATTTTGATTGAAGCCCTCTACCGATTGGTGGAGGGTTTTTTCTTTTCCCTGGAATACCACTGAATCGGTATAAGTCCCTGTTCCGGGTCACGTTTCAATGCAGTGGGCAGGTCACTTTTGTATGTGATAATCGTATGTCGGATTATGTGCGGCTCTTTTTTCAGTGGCCTACTGCTGATAACCTCTGCAACGTGGTAAACACTGTTGGTCTGTCTCTTTCCAATGGCCACAAGGAAATCATCCGGTTTAACCGGTTCATCGCATTGGTGCATATCAACATAAAACTTCCGTGTCCGTTCCATGGCCTTGTCACAAATTTATCGAATAATTGTGACAAAAAAGGCCCCGCATCCCTGCGAGGCCAACGCAACATTCCAATAGTTCTTGTACACTAACCAATTATACTTAATTGAACGCTTCTGGACAATGTTACGGCTATTTAGGGAGAACTTTATACCCCAATTCCCCCAGAGCTTCTTTTAGTGTTTCAAGTGAAAATTGTCCATATATTTTTGGGTCACTTGGCGACCTGTCAAGTACTATTACCATTGATGGTTTATCTCCAATGGCCCCATCTGATTTGTAATGTAGCTCCACGGGCCATCTATGATAAATTGCCTTTTTCCCCAATTGAAAACTGTCATGTGCCTAGCCATTTTTCTCAAATAAATAAAGTTTCATCCTGTTCGATCTAGGGATTTCAAAAGGAGCATCGGTCTGTTTTAGAAAATCCCTTACTTTTTTCAGATGTACGTCAAAAGACCTGTGGATAAAGTAATGACTGTCGCCCCAAACATGGCTGCAGATGTCGTTCTTGTCTATTTCCTCTCCTACACGGGCCATCATGTAATCAAGTATCTTTGCCGGAATCTCAGATAGCCTTTTACCGGATTCTTTATGGCTTACGGAAAGGATTTTTCCATTCGGTAGTTTTCTATAATCGAGTTGATCGGTATATTTCATAATTTATGTTTTGTGCTATTTCCATTGAATTTCAAAACCTCATGTTCTGGAAGAACTTGGTTTCTTGGAATGGCTCCCGTTCTTGGCACCAAATCCGAAATAATTGTTTCCGCATATTGTGGGCTTCTTATGATTTCAACAATGTTTTTGGTATCTACAACCGTACATTTTTTCTTGATCTCATCAATTCTTTTTTTTGGGATGTCATAGTGGTTCTTGTGGAACCAACATTTTGCTATTCCCAATTCCTCTGCCATGGCATGAAGATTTTCCAGTGAATATGGAACGCATATCAGGTGCCTTTTATCGTCACAAACAAATTTCATATCATTCAATCCATCCCATTTTACAAGAAGAGCATGTTGCTGAAACATGACCATTTATTTGTTCTGTAGAATAATTCAATTGTCCACCACATCCTGGACATTGAATACTTCCTACTTTTTTACCAGTTTTTTGAATATGTTCTTTGACAAGAACAACAGCATTTACGGTTTTATTTTGCAAAGCCTCTATTTCAATAGCTTCTTTTTCAGCCTCTTCTTTTGTTGGAAACTTTGCAAGTAGGCAACTTCCTACCTCCACTCTTTTCAAACAAGGAAACCTATATGGGCGCTCAGATTCATCGCGAACATCTTCATATTTGATACCCTCATTACACGTTTTATTGGAAATTCCATTAAAATGAATGCATTTTCCAGATATTTGATCTATAAGCTGTTCCTTGATACTTTTCATCCTATTCTTCTTTTTTACTTGGGCCAACTGGCATAAGTTCGCGTTGGAAAACAGAAGGATGTATGGGTTGCATTGGCTGTCCAAATGTCAATTGCTTGAAATAAATACATTTCTGCTCTTTTATTTGGTCAATTTCGGCCTGTGAAAGCTCAAAGCAATAGACAAGACTTCCCTCTTTCCCGTTCCAATAAGCGGGAACCGTTTGATATTCTGGTTGGTTCTCCGCAATTTTTACATTCGCCTCTTTGAAATCAATTATTTTCATAGCCCAAAGTTTTTATCCAATTCCAAAAATGCTCTGAGAACGGTTCAACCTCCCGTCTTTTACATTCGCAAACGTAATCTCTAGAAATGCTTCTCTGTTTTTTATCCCCCTTTTCACTTCCGTAAATTGCCCCTGTATAGGTCAACGAAGCGGAGGACACATCTAAATGGATTTGGGCTGATGTAAGAAAATGAATCACAGGGGTTTTGTATTCAGGGCAATCAGGCGCTTCCCAAACAGTGTCCAGTTTAACGGCCCAATAATACGTTCCATTAATTTGCTCGAAAGTCTCTGTAACCGTACCATGTTGGCGAATGGTATCAAGAACAGTTTCATTGCAGTGGGACTCATACTTTTTAATAAGGTCTTTGAATGACTGTGCTGTTGTGATAATTGGCAATAGAGCCAATAGTAAAAGTAGTTTTTTCATTATTGTAAGTTTTTGTTTTCCCAATCGTAAAGTCTAACTCTTTTGTTTCTCCATTGTTTATAGAGCCTCCATAAATATTGTTTCTCTCTTTCATTCAGGTCAAGCCCTCCGGGATGTTCTATTCTAAAATGGCTATATCCATTTGCAATCCATAGTTGAAATCTTGAAGAGCCCATTTTACAGCAACCTTTTAATTCCAATCTTTCTGGATAAACATAGAAAAACCAAACTATGTCCTGAATGTATGGCCTGAATGATTTAATATCGTCCAATTGTTGTTCAGTGAGTACAACACCTTCTTTTTCATCTTCATATTCCCTGATCGTTATAGGGACTATTGAATCATTATCAGATAGTTGTTCTCGTCTTGAATCAACTACTGTGACCTTGATTTCTTTTTCACTTTTATCCGTGATTTGATCACATGAAAACAATGAAATCGTGATTAATGCATAAAAGAATTGTTTCATAATTCCAGTTTTTCTTGATTAGGGTTGAATTCGTCTTTTTTAAAATGTCTTTTTGTTTTACCGGTGCGTTTGTAGTGGCCTCTCTTGACCCTTTCCAAAAGTCCGTTCCTTACCATTCTGGTAAGGACATCACCCGCATGCTTATCTGTATTATAGAAATAGGTCAATGGCGCTTTTTCAATGATTTCTTGCTTTGTTAGCACTTCATCATTGTTTTCAAAACACATCAAAACCTTTTTCTGCTGATCCATTCTACAATTGTAAAAATGATTCTATTCTTTGTAGCCTAATTTCATACTCGGCCATTTTTTTGAGAACCCAACAATGTTGGCCTTGCCTTATCTTTTCTTCAATTTCAGGATGGGTTTCTGGAATTCCAGTTTGAACCATAATGTTCTCAACGGTTTGTTGACAATCCTGCTGCAGAGCAAGGGCCATTTTATCCAACATTTTATCGTTTTCCATGTCAATCGTCCTTTCTTGAATTTATGATGATCAAAAAGGCCAATCCGAAAACAACGAAAACAATAAGCCCCCATACCGCCAATGCGAAAATGTCCATGACACATGATACCATCATTTGAAATCTTCTGGGGTTTCTACCACTTTAAAATCATATACCCAAAGCCATGGGTTTTCTTCCAAAGATTTCTTTCCGTTGATTGATTCCCATAGAGTGAAAAAGGATTCTTTGGCAGAATTGGTTGGAAAATTATCCCCATCCTCTGCCATATAGTTGTAATATTCACCCTCACACCTACAAACAAGTCCAGTACAAATCAAACATTTGCTAGTATCTTGTTCAAAATGACAGTTTTGCCTTATTCCTTCGGAAATAGAATCTTCCTCTGAAATATCATGCAGTCTTTCAACTCTTACGTTGGTACATTCCAAAAATATCCTGCAGACATTCTTCGGCATGTATATGGAAGGTTTCCATTTAATCTTGTCCCAATTCCAATTATCCGTGTCAAGTTTTTCTCCCCCTTGATAAAAGAAAGCTTCCTCTGTACGATATGCTATTACCATGGAGTTTGGTATTTCGGATGATGCAAAATTTCCTACCTCGGCCCATGTTTCGCGAACCCAAAATATATCGCCAACCTCAACTTTTTTAGAAGCATGGTACATTGTTGGGTCCTCATGCCCCTGTGGAGTTTCAAAGTATGCCCATTTACCAAGAAAATGTTTAAAATCCATTTCAGGAAATTTTGGTTGTGGCTTAATAATCCTACGCGTTTGTGTCTTGGAGCCATTGAGTATGGCCTTTACCATTGGTGTGCTAAAGAGTATTGGGCGATATTTCATTTTTTATGGTTTAAGATTAAGAAAAATAGCCTGAGTGTTGAGCTAAAATGCCACCTTTTTTATCCGTTTCCAGAATTACACACACTCCCATTTCTGAAAGTAGATGGCACAAGGACAAATTTTAAGTTTTTGCAAACACTACTTGGACCTATATAAACCTTCGTTTCTGCCCTGTCCCTTTCGAGGTAAACAGCCCGACGACTGACCAGACGACATACTCCTAGAATTTCAATGTTCACCTTGCGGGATTCCATTGCCCACATATTACAGTGGGATAACCTTGTTTTCAATCCAAGTCCGTTGGAGCTTTTTGCAGTCTATCCTGGAATCGAACCAGGGACACACGTAACCAGCATAACGTTGCTCTAACCAATTGAGCTAATAGATTTTAGGCGTTAACCTGCAGGAAGTGTCCAACGGTTTGTAAGCATGCTATCTTTTGGATAGTTTAGCGAACAACTTCCCACTATGTCTTTGACATGACATGGTATTTCAAGTCCTCTGGGCAAGGTCTTTAATACTGGAACCAACTTGTTATCGGGTCAGGATTTTTTCATCGGAACCTACAGATTTTTCTGTTGCCGTTTTTGCGGCTCAACCAACTCTACTATGGTTAGTGGACTATCCAAGGCTTTTGGCCCTGATTTTGCCCGTATCTGCTTGCTTACATGGATTGGCAAAGCCAACGCAGATTTCCCCACTTTATCCCAATTACTTGGTTTATCCTCAAAGAGCATAAGCACCCTTTAATCTTAAATTTCAAAGAACTAATCTTAAAATCTTTGCAAACATATAAATTCTTTGTATTTTGTCCAAATATTAGAAGATATATTTTATGTGGAATAAAAAGATACGTGTTTTGATGCTTGAAAAGAACATGACAGTCAAGCAACTATCGGAAGAAACGGGAATTCCGAACAGCACCCTTAACCTACATCTAAAAACAAGGGATATTTTTGAACGGCCCAGAAAAATAGCAAAAGCATTGGGAGTTGAACTTAAAGACATAATATAATGGTTTGGATTTACATTGGAATTTCAGTTTTGATTTTGGCTATATTGGCCGTAGTTTTGTTTGTATTGCGATTTTATTGGGCCAAGAAAAAGGCCAAGGCGATTTCCAGAATCAAGGAAGCCCAGAAAAAAAATATGGAGCTTGAATCAGAGCTTAGGGAAATGATAGAAAAAAACAAATCAACTCCTTATCATAGAAAGTATTCTGGGCAAAAGAGATACCAAAAAGCCCCCAGAATGCGTAAATGAATCCAGAAATAACAAACTTTATAGGGTCAGTAAAGAAAATAGACATTGCTGCCCAACTCTTCAAAAACGGTGACTTTGATTTCATCGTAAAGGGCATTGGCCGTTCTGGAAAGGTGGAGTTCCATGAAAAACAGAGGCAAGCACTTGAAATACTTACATCGAACAAGTATAAAAAGTTTGTTTATGGTGGTGCTGCAGGGGGTGGAAAATCATGGATAGGGTGCTCATGGCTTCTTTTTATGTGCATTAATTATCCCGGAACCAGATGGTTCGTTGCCCGTAACGAGTTGAAGGACATTGTGGACTCTGTTTACGTTACTTTCACAAAAGTTTGCAAAGAGTACGGCTTCTCAGATTATAAATTCAATTCGGTCAAGAACTTCATAGAATTTGGCAATGGGAGTTTCATAAATTTTGTCGAGGTAAAATACAAGCCCCGCGACCCTGACTTCACAGACCTTGGATCGACAGAATATACCGGAGGTTGGATTGAAGAAGGTGGGGAGGTCAATGAAATGGGGGCCACCATACTTGGAACCAGGGTTGGTCGCCACATGAACCTTGAATATGGATTGACTCCAATTGTTTTCATAACCTGTAATCCTGCTCAAAACTGGATAAAAATTGACTTTTACGACAAGTTTGTTAAGAAATCGCTTGAAAAGACAAAAAAATATCTCGGTGCTCTTGCAGAGGACAATCCATTTCTTCCACAAACCTATATAGACAACCTTAACGAATTGTCCTCAAAGTCCAAGTCTGCATTCGAAAGACTTAAAAAAGGAAATTGGGACTATGTTGATTCCCCAGATGCATTGGTGGATAGGGATGCGCTTGATGTCATATTTGAAAACGACCATGTTCCAGAAGGGGAATATTATCTTACTGCTGACGTTGCAAGGTATGGTAGCGACAAAGCTAGAATAGGTGTTTGGCGGGGTTGGGTGTTGGTTGATAAAATATCCTTTGACATTAGTAAAACAACCGATATTGAGCATGCGATAAGAAATTTCAGGATAAAATACAGAATCCCAAAAACAAGGTGTATAGCTGATGGTGACGGTGTTGGTGGAGGCGTGGTTGACGGGGCCGGAATACGTGGTTTCGTAAACGGGGCAAGGCCAATAAAAGAAAGAACCCCAAAGGGATTGGAAATGCCAGAATACAAGAACCTACAGGTACAATGTCTCTATAAGTTGGCCGAAATCATAAATGAGGGAGGTATTTGGATAAAAGCTGAGTGCTCAAACGAGGAAAAACAGCAAATTGTACAAGAACTTTTCCAGATACAGTCCAAAAACACAAACAATAGGAAACTTGACTGTAAAAGCAAAGCAGACATTAAACAGGACATAGGCCGTTCACCGGATTGGAGGGACTTGATAATGATGCGGGTTTGGTTTGACCTAAAACCCTCAAAACCAAAATTTATGGGTTCAAGGTCCAGAAATACGGTTTAATTTGTATTTTTGTGGAAATCGTGAGGTAGAGCAGTAGGTAGCTCGTCTGACTCATAATCAGAAGGTCGCGGGTTCGAGTCCCGTCCTCGCAACAAAACTTTAGAGAGAGCGGCATCGTGAAAGTATTTGCAACCATGGAGCAAATATTTCTGATTTGCAATAAGATAGCGGTGTCCAGAGCATACCCTTTTTTGATAAACAGTAGTGTGTACGGCCCCATGATAAAAGAAATCATGGGGCTTTCGATTTTTATACATATCTTTGTTCCTCTACAATCGCCCTAAAAAGGGTGTGGTTTTAAGATTAAATTCGTCAAAAAGCAGGGGTGGTTCCCTGCTTTTTTATTTCACATAAAAAATATTATGTCAAATAGAAAATAAATTTTTCCTAGATTTGTGTTAAATGGAACTTTCTAAGGATAGGATAATTGAACTGATCGAGGCCGGAGTGTCCGAAAAAATTGCTTTGGCCAGAAAAAAGGCAAGGCACAGGAACATGCATGTCACCGGAAAAGGGATGGTATCTTATCTTGAAAAGTTAGATTCCTATGAAACCGAGGCCCAAAAATTATTGCGTGAAAAACTCGCCAAGAGCAATCGGTCAAATTTTTCCTTCATATTAAGGCCAACGGATAAGATATTTACTGCCAAAGGCGGTGCCGTCAACTACAATCTTCCACAAAAGGCCGTTAAAGTTATAAAGGAGCGAACCAGTGATATTGCTGACGGGCTTGACATCAAAAAGTATCTCAAAAAAAAGGTTAAAAAGGAGTATATCATTGACCCAAATGGCGTTCTTTTTGTTGACATCGACAATGAAGGAAACGTTGAAACGCATGTAATCCCAACTAATGAGATATTATGGTACGAAGCAAAAGGAAACCGTGTCGATGCGATAATTTTTGAGTTCTATGAAAAACGCGAGGACAAGCTATCTTTCCTTAAAACCTTTTGTGATGAAAAAAATGCGGACCATTCAACTCCCTTCCCTAACGGATATTTCCTTGAAAAAAAATACTATAGGGTCATAGACTCTAAATCGGACAGGATTTTTGTCAGGGAGAAAAAGACAATAAACAGTGAGATCGTTGTTGATGATGTTCATGAAGAGCCGAATTCATCCATATCTAATTATTTTGGGTTTGTGCCCGCCTTGATATTGGGCGATGAAAAAGACATCGATACCGGATTGTTCGAGAGTATAATAGAGGACCTTTTAGATGATGCTGACATACTATTAAGGAGAATGAGCGTTCTGAACGTCCATGAACTTGCACAGCTTTATCCAAGATATTGGGCATACGCACAGTCGTGCACTAAATGTGAGGGAGAGGGAATTATCCCTGGAAAAGCCATATCTGGGACCGACCCTGTACAATATGAGGACTCAACAACGTGTTCAAGTTGTGGAGGGACCGGACACAAAACAAGAACAAACCCAAGTGATGAAGTTGTGGTGCCGTTGCCACAGGATGGCGACCCCATATTGGACAAGATAATGGGGTATGAGAGTCCAGACCTTGAAACGGCAAAGTTCTACGATGCGGTGATAAAATCTCAGAGAGAAGAAATGTTCAGGGCCATGTGGGGAACAACCTATGAGGTAGGTGGAAAAAGGGAAACTGCGACAGGCCGTTTCTTGGATGCCCAACCCGTCAATGACCGACTTGGTGACATGAGCTATACTTTCGCGAAAATGCACAAGTTCCTTTTGGACTGCTATGGCATAGTGATATTACGGAACAACAAATATGAATCTTCCGTCACCTATGGAAGAAGGTATGTTTTTGAAGGCCCTGACGACATTCTTGACAAATACAAGGAGGTAAGCGACACATCTGTCAGCGACTTGACGAAAATGGACCTGCAGCAAAGATATTTTGAGGCCGAATATCAGGACGACCCCATACAACTCGTCAAAAGAAAGAAATTCATGAGGGTTGAGCCTTTTCCGACACTTACTTGTGAAAAAGTGCTGTCAATACCCGAAATACCCGAAAAGGAAAAATTAAAGAAGTTATATTTTGGAGAATGGTCCAACTCGATCACAGATCAAGAGGCGGTATTTCTCAATGAAGATCAATTGAAAGAAAGTCTAGCCAATTATATTAAAGATAAAACTTTACAAAATGAGCAAGTCTAATGCTTTAGAGCAAAAATCCTATGCGGTGGAAGAAAAGCACCGTGGCGAATGGATTCCTTTGGAATCAAGAGGGCCAAAAGGCGAGAAAATGGGCCAAAAAGTGGTAAAGATCACTGAGGAAGAGGCCGAAACAATGAACATTGATTCCGACAAGGTTGGGATTCGATATGTTTTGAAAGAAGGTAAAAAAGATGGTGGTGGAGGTTCCGGTGGCACACAAACAGAAAAGCCACTTGACAAGATGACAAAGCCTGAGCTTGAAGAAAAGGCCGAGTCCCTTGGTGTTGAATTCACCGAAGAGCACACAAATAACAAAAAGAGGGCAGAATTCCTTCAATCCGTTATAGATGCAAATATAAAACAAGATTAATCTTCATTGAAATATGAATAAAAAGGTAATAGAGTCTTTAGCATCAGTGCTAAAGCTCGATGTCAAGGTACTGACAAAGGCTATTGAAACCGAGGGAGAGGTTATTGAGTTGCCAGAGGGTGCTCGTTTTTTGACCAAGGAAGAGGTCGAAACGATTAAGGACAATCATGGCAAGACTCGCTACGATGCAGGTAAAACTGCAGGTGGAGAAATGCTTTTAAAGGAATTGGGAGAAAAGGTAGGGTTTGATGAAACCGTCAAAGACGGTGAATCTTTCATCAACAAATACAGGGATTCCATCCTTAAAGAAGCGAAGGTGGAACCCAACAAGAAAATTTCCGAGTTGGAAACATCCATTGAAAATCTGAGGGGCCAGATAACCCAAAAAGATGCCGATTATCAAGAATTGCAAAATTCGGTAAAATCAGAAAGGGGAATGCTAGAGGCACAATCCTACATTCCTGAACTTTCTGAAACACTTGGACTTAAAAAGTCCGAGGCTGCAAATCTTATTTTGAACGGCATTGAAATCAAGGAAGATGGCCTATATAAGAACGGCACAATCCTAAAGGACTCGATGGAAAAGCCATTGACCCTTGAAGATTATGTAAAAACATCCGTTACCGAAAGGGGTTGGGGGACCAAACCCATAGGAAGGGGCGGTGGTTCTGGTGCCGCAGGTTCCGGGGGTTCCGGTTCTGGCGGTGGCCTACCAAAGACAATGGAGGAATTTGAAGCAACAATAAAGGAAAAAGGGTATCACCCTGGTAGTGAAGAGGCCCAATCACTACTTGCAGATGCGGCAAAAGAAACCCCTGAAATATTAGGGGGTAAATCGTAAACTAAATTTTTGAAAAAAAATGGCAAATTTAACTGATACCCAATTATTGGCGGCTATTACAAAGGCCAACAACTCTATCATGGGTGCTGCTGAATTCCGTGATTTTGAACATTCCACGCTAAAACTTCTTTTAGCTGCTGAGAATGATGTTTTCAAGAACCTTAACAAATTGAAGGAGTCTTTGGAACAGCCAACAAAGGTTGATCTTTTCAAAAGGGTGTACACTGCATCCGGGACAGCAAAAGCAGCAGCCCACGCTGCCGCAGCGTTCCCAGATTCTTTCACCAAGGATGTTGTTTACATCCAAAGGAGCCAAACGTTCAAGGTGTCTTATAAACAAGCGGACAACAACCGATTCGGATATGATGCTATCCTTCAATCTGAAATGAAGAACAAAATCATGTCAATGTATCTTGACCTTTCTGGATATGTGACTGCATGGCTTAACACCAACCGTTCACAGGTAGGGGTTGATTCAATCATAAATTTTGATGAAACCACAAACGACCAGTTCGATGTTTTGGCTGCGGACAAGAATTTCTTCTTCGAGTATTTGAAAGCCGCCATGAGGAAAAACAAGTATAACGGTATGATCGATCTTGTTGGCGACCAAAGGCTTGCGGCCCATTATAGGCTAATGGCTGCAAACGGGCGACAAAATGCGAGCAACACCGAATACCAACTTCCAGGAATAGATTTTGTTGAAGAGCCTCAATTGGCCATTTCTGCAGGAGGCACTGGATTTGCTTGGCAGAAAGGGCTTGTAGGGATGACGACTTGGAACGAAAGGGCCAATACCCGTGGAGAGGGCAGCATAGGAAACAATGAAGGGCTGTTCACCACAATGAAGGACCCTGTTCTTCCGTTCAGGCACGATGTACACGTTAAAAGGGATGTTGCGGACACCTCTGGAAGCGCGGGCAACGTTCAGGATATTGTCGATGAATACGAATTGACCTGTACATTTACCGTTCAGGGTGCTTGGGAGAGTACTGCCAACGCAACCCCAATATTCAAAATCGTACAAGGAACGTAATCAATGAAACTATCAGAGGCACATACAATACTTGTCAATAGAATCGGATGGCGCGATGACAAAACCGTTTCTGGATTCAATCTTTCCGCAGAAAATGAAACTGCTGACAGTGAAAGGTACTTTCAGAGCGAACATCCAGTGGTAACACTGTTGAACATACGAGATTGTCAGCCGTTGTCGGGGATTGAAGAAGCAGACTTTAACGAGTTTCTTGAAAATCTTCGGTCCGATTGTGTATGGCAAGTATTGGGCGATGTCTTTGAAAAGGATTACATTGACGACCACCTTTTGGGAAAATTTCCAACTAGCTTTGATAATTGTATTCTGTTGAGAATGGTCATTAACATTTCTGAAATGGTAATGGCCTCTTCTCGCAGCAACAAAACGAAAAGGTTCACAGATGATTTCATTGGAAAACTCAATTATGATATTTATAGGGAGGCACCGAACAAATTTGCAATTCGTGGGGCCAACTATAAGCATAGTATGGGGATTTCAACGAGATATGGGTTTGAACTACAGTCTTGTCAAAGAAGGTTTGGAAATGTTAGGAACATGCTTAAAACAATAACCAAGGGCGCAGTACATGAACCATTTAGTGGACAATGCGGTAGGAATTGATGCGGTCATAAAGAAAATACAGGTCGAGATTTATTCGGCATTGGTTTCTTTGTGGTCAACCCAAGAATATACCATAAACCTGAATGGATATGGCCGCGTTTACAAAAATACACGGGGGTTCAAAAAAATCCCTGAGATATTTCTGAAACAGAGAGGGGATTATGACGATGCCTTTTATGATGACAATGCGGACGCAAATTTTTTCTTTATTGAGAACGACAGCCATCCATCACAGGACGAGGTTGTGTACACCAATCAAGTTAAAGTGGTTTTCTGCCTTGACCTGATGAAATGTTATTCCGGGGATGACAGGTTGGACGCATTGGCCCATAGGGATGTTATAAGCATAATGAGAAACATTCCCATTAGCGGAAAATACAATATCACTGGATATGAGGTTGGATTGGAAAGGATTTTTACCGGTTTCACTATAACCGGAATCGAAAAGGACGATCTTCATCCAACACATATATTCGCTGTATTGATTGATTTGAATTATTCATTAACCGACAAATGTTCTTAAAATGAGCGGAGGTAAACAAAACAACAGTGCTTCTGATAAAAAGGAAGGTGAAAAAATAGCTGCCCCTCAAAAAAAGCAATATACCCTTAAAGCTCCTGTTTCCATCGATGGAAAATTGAAAAAGGCAGGTGAAAAGGTCATGCTTACAGAGGAAGGTAGAATCGCATTTAAACGTAAACATAGAATCTAATGGCTACAATAGCAGAACTTTTAAACGTATTGGAATGTGGTGCCGACTCCGTGTTGGGAACCGGGCTAAGAGGTTGTAAGGCCGCTTTGGAGCGTGTTTCTGCCATTTGGCTTTTGCCGACTGGAACAGAGCTTGACAGTTCCCAGGAACTTGATGCTGATTATATTCAGCTATTACAGGCCCAAGGCAAAATAATTATCCTGAAAGGTGTCCAAAACTGGCAGGACAACACCCCTGATGATGTTACCGAGGACCTGGAAGGAGGGACAAAACTATTTGTCCGTGGTGCCAAGTACGAGTTTGAGGCTTCGTTCATCAACGGACTGTTCTTCCATGCCGCATTACATTCATTGAACTCCCAAGGGTCTTATGATGCAATATTCGTTGACGTTTCTGGAAATATACTTGGGACAAAATCTTTGAGTGGTTCACTAAAAGGTTTCTCCCTTGGCATGGTTCGTGCAAAGAAACTGACATGGGGAAGTGATACACAGGCCCAGAGGGAAGGGTTGATGATGCAGTTGTTGGAAAGGATCGAGCTAGACAAGGATTGGTATTTTATCCAAAATGACAAATTGAATTTCTCTCCCACATCTTTGGATGGGGTGAATGAAATCGAGGCCGATCTTTCCGTTCCGTCTGCAGGAACGTCCGTTACCATCAAATTGAAACAAAAAGTTGGTGGAGCACCTTTTTCTGGGGTTCCCTACCAAAGTTTCCTGATGACCAAAAACGGTGCCACTAGCAATCCAACTTCGGGGGATGATTCCGCAACCGCAGGAACTTATGTTCTTACGGTTCCATCATTCGTTGCAGATGATGTGATCACCGCAAGACTTTATGACAATTCCAACAATAGGAATGTAATAAG